>NZ_JAZGQC010000004.1:0-27686 GCF_052217165.1 Yersinia sp. 2540 StPb PI | reverse complement strand
CTGATTACGTGTATAAAAACCCATGTTCATTTTAAAATAATCATCAAGTAAAGCCACTTGCAGAAATTGGCTTTACTCTTTCTAGAATTAATAAAATATTTCCACACACTAATAAGTAATAAAAAAATGGGCGGCGTATTTTTAATACTCAGGCATTGTCATTTAGAAAAACGCTAATTTATCTAGCATGATAATTGATGGCACCACTGTTCAGTAATACCATCTAACGAATTCAACCAGGCAAAACCAACGGTTGTTTACGAGCTTTTGGTAAAGGTGCTTTGAGATCATAGAGACACAATAGTCGACGGTAGCCTGTGCATTTCTTATCTTCAAAATTAATTAAAAATATTTTAAACACACTAAGTGGCAGAATATCTCGATACGCAGAATAAAACACTAACGAGCATTGTTTACTTATTGAATAATTCCCTCCATATATATCTTCCAAATTATCATAATCAACTTTGCAAGACTGAGGTGTTCTATTAAAAACCTCATCAACCTTTTCTTTTTGCCTACGCTTGCAAGCTTCAATATTATTAAGTTCTGGGCATATCTCCCCAAAGGCATAGAATGGGAAATGTTGAGATTTACTTACCTGTTGTTTGTTTAGTAAAAGAATTAATTGATAATTCTCTTCATCCAAAATTTTAAAATAATTTTGCATCATTTCTGATGTTGTTTGGTATTCATACTTAACAGTTTTTGATGTGCCGATAGCCAAAACCATATCACCATTATTTAAAGAATCAATATCCTCTGTAATACTGACTTTTATATTACCTCCGCTACGAATCTCCCCCCAGACACGCTGCACCTTTCTAATATCCATTGCTGAAACAGGTAGTAACAGGCTAGATATTGCCTCATAGATAACGTCGAATGCATTTGTTTTTATCTTGTTTATTCTTATTGTAGAAAGCCCTTCAATATCAATATCATGCTCAACTACATCTTGTGATTCAGACTCTGAATCAAACTCTATAAGTAAAAAATTCCGCCTGATTTGCTCAGCCATCTCACTACGAGGGTCTACGCAAGAAAAAATTGTCTTTAAAATATTTTTTATATTATTATCACTAATGCTATATCCAATAAAAATTATTGGATTATGAATAAAAAGTGAAAGTAACTGAGCGCGAATTAATTCATACTTATCATTGAAATTAACATAGTCATTTTCAGTAATAATCATCCCTTCGGAATCAGTCACACAACCGTGAATTTTATATACTGAACCATAGGGATTGCTAAGTAATATATTATTACCTATCAATGGGGAGAATTCGAAAGTTTTTTCGATAAGCAGATCATAATTTGTTGTTATAACAGAGCCAATGTTTTTCCTTGCCTTTGCCAGCAACTTTATTTCTTCTTCCACATCATCTTTTAAAGTTGTATCCCTAAGAAGATGTGCTAGATACATTTTGAATCTACTTCTTCCATGCCCCCCTTCATTCATATCCTTGTAAAACTCATCGTTAATAAATTCGAACTCACCATGCCTATCCTTCCCTAGAGCTTGATTGAAAAGTTCTTCGATATCACTAGCCACCTTTTCATAATTCGTTTTAGCTTCTATTTGATGTCGATATCTAATATCATAATAGTCTTCAACGTTACCAGTTAGATCAATAACCACCTTTTTTAATAAAGCATCCCAACTGTAGGACTGGGTTAAATACCGAAGGCTAAAGCCCGTACCAACGAATAAAACTGGATGATTTTTATAATTATTAACAAACTCATTTATATTCATTTTGAATTCACCCTCATTAACCTTCAACTTGAGCCTCAACTCAAGTCCCCAAACGATAATCTAGCATTTTTTAAGAAGTACCGTAATCTTGCTTTTTCTATGAAAATTCACTTACAAATATCTATGTACAGCTAACCTAGCCATATGACTTATCCACCGTTTCTGTGGATAACGTTACATCTTGTGCGCTGTTCTGCAACCATTGATACTAAATGTAGTGCCGAACGGGGCAGGTTCCGATAAACCGTGGGGGTGCGTTCTGCCCTGCTCCGATTCGGCCAGCAGATTTTGGTACTGTATAAGTATACCTTCCTCGTACCGCTGCAAGCTGGTACTGTTTAAACACACACGACACACTTAAACAGAACCGGTTCTCAAAAATGACCCAAACAGTACCGACCTGCTTTGTTCGCGCCTATCTTCGAGCCTCCACATCCGAACAGGATGCATCACGAGCACGTAGCTCTATCGACACTTTCGCCACTGAGCGCGGGCTGGCCATCTGTAACTACTATATTGAAAATGAGTCAGGTTCACGGCTGGAGCGTCCTGAGCTTTTCCGGCTACTGAAAGACTGTCGGCAGCGTGACATCTTACTCATTGAAGATGTTGACCGCCTTTCACGTCTGGCCGGGGATGACTGGATCACACTCAAGAAAATGATTGCCAGAAAAGATATAAGAGTCGTGGCCGTTAATGTTCCCACTACCTGGCTACATTTATCTCCGGGGCTGACCGATTTTGATAACCGGATGTTTTCGGCCATCAATGACATGCTGCTCGACATGCTGGCCGCAGTGGCAAGGCGCGACTATGAGCAGCGGCGGGAACGCCAGAAACAGGGGATCGCCAAAGCAAAAGCGGAGGGCAAATACCAGGGAAGAAAGGTTAACCAACATCGCTATGATGCCATTAACCGGCTGCTGGCCAGCGGCAGCTCCTGGAGCCAGGTTCAGAAGACCATCAATTGCAGTCGTGGCACCATTAGCCGGGCGATTAAACAGTGTGCCCCAGTTACAACCCTCCCCTCTCTTTCTGGGCAGTCTGAGAGTGCTACCGCATTTTCCGTGACAACCACACTGTGGGTGCCGGTGCAGAACGGCAGTAAATTTACCCGTGGGAAGAAAAAGGTCAGAGAAGATATTGCCTGGCTGGTTGAGTGCGACTATGACGGAACGGTGTTGGACAACAATGAGTACAGCCTGATTTTTACGTATAGCGATGAGGCCGATTTGAAAGAGCAGATTGACGAACTTTTTGACGAGATTTACCGCACCGCTGAGATACGTAACTGCGTGGTCGATGATATGACGCTAACCAATGATGCGACTAATCAGGGCTGGAATGAATATGATGGGGGTTGGCAATAATTATCTGAGAGAAGCTTAAACCAAAATTCCCGCCAATTCTAACACTCAAAAAATTACTCATATACTCATTTACACACAATAAACACATTTACTCATTTGTGTTTTTGTGTATAATTAAACTCAAATGAGTAAACACACAAATGAGGTTTAGACATGAAAATTATCGCGTTCCTCAACCCCAAAGGGGGGTCTGGTAAAACGACTGCGGCGATCAACGTCAGTAGCTGCCTTGCCAGTTCGGGTAAGAAAATTGCAGTTGTAGATACAGACCCACAGATGAGCCTGACTAACTGGAATAAAGCAGAGAAAGCAGCATTCGATGTTTACACTGCAGCATCAGAGAAAGACGTTTACCAGGTAAGAAAGGATCTGGCTGAATATGACTTTGTGATTATTGATGGTGCAGGTTCTCTGTCAGTTATTACTTCCGCAGCGGTGATGGTCAGCGACCTGATTATCATCCCGGTAACACCCAGCCCTCTGGATTTTTCCGCTGCCGGTTCTGTAGTCACGGTGCTGGAAGCCCAGGCTTATAATCGTCCGGTAGAAGCTCGATTCCTCATCACACGGAAAATCGAACAAGCCACCATGCTTAACGTTCTGAAAGATAGCATTGCTCAGACGGGTATTAAGCCGTTTAAAACTGCGATCACACAACGCCAAAGTTACGTTAAATCCGTCATGGAGGGTGAGAGTGTTTTCGATACCAACGATGGAGCAGCAAAGGGCGAGATAGCCATTCTGACGCGAGAAATACTTGAATCATTTGAGTAAAAACTCATATACTCATTTTAGCATATTAAGAGGTTATGTATGGCACTAACTAAACAACATACATCAAAAACAATGAGTTTCGGTGAGCATCGGGATCTTGAAAAAGTCGTAAATAGCACACCCAGTGGAAAGCAAAAGAGAGTCAACGTTAACTTTGATGAAGAGATACATACCCGCTTCAAAGCTGCATGTGCAAAACAAGGTACATCTATTACTGATGTGATAAAGGATTTGGTCGATAATTGGCTGAAAGAAAATGACAGCTAAAAACACAAATGAGTAAAAACACATTGACTCAAAAACACACCTATCCTTACCGAGAACACTGATCTGGTGCATAAATTTTTTATGTGCCAGATCGGTGTTGGCCAAGCAAAGCGCGGCAGCGTGTTTTTACTTAGAGTAAATGGCGTTTATGGTTCATCTGTTGGTGCAAAATACGCGCAATCAGAATATCCGTATCACGAACCGTATAAAAAATGGCATGTCGCTGAAATTCAATGCGCATTACACCAGGAACGGTATGGTAGTCACGTCCCATATCTGGCATTCCGGCCAGTGTCTCGAAAAATGCCTCAAGTGCGTCGGTATAATGGTCTGCCTGAGCTTCACCAAATTTCAAGAGCGTATAATCATAAATCCCTGCGAAGTCTTCTACCGCCCGTTCGGTGAGTTTATACACGATGTCTCAGTTTTCTTTGTGCTGCAATATCCCGCAGTGATAGCGAGCTTTCACCGCTTTCCAGCCCAGCAATAACAGCCTGGCGAATAACTTCATCGTTTGTTTCCTGTTGCTCCAGCAATCGCAGCGCAGAGCGCATAACTTCACTTGCAGAGCCGTAACGGCCACTGTCTATTAATCGACTGATAAACGAATCGAGTTGTTCGCCAATCGTAACGCTTGTTGTTCTGGCCATAACGCCCCCTGTGTTAACTATCAACACAATGATAGGAATACTTGCTCCTGGTGTCAACGAATACACCCAAAGGGATTTTGCCTCCTTCCTGCTAGACAGGTTTTTTAGCTTACTTTCAGCGGTGAAGTAGGTAAGGGCGAAAAGCGCCTTTTCGCTGTAGTGGTTACAGTTAACTCCCTGCCTCCGGGCAAAGACCGGAGGTGCTACTTAAAGTTGCCGGGGAGCATAGCGACCATGCCGAACCGGCGCGGCCGTCTGGCCGCTGCAAGGGCGGTCATTATCGGTTTTCCCCGTTATCCACAGAACTTATCCAGCGAATAAGTAGATCTTTAATGAAATTAAGTAGGTCGAAGACCTGATTGTTTTGCAGCTAACTATTGGTTGATTGCAGATAACCCCATTTAGCTATTTGCAGATAAGTGTGCATAAAAGATATAACGCCGGTGTTGATTGGGGTTTTGACCAAATATAGGTGAGGTTATCGTGATGATGGCGGCTAAAAAACGAGCTATTTTAGCAGATAGACAACGAACATCCTCCGCAGGGAAACGGATTAGTAAAAAGAGGGCGGGTTAGTGAGGCGGGGCAGTGCCTGGCTGCTCCATATTTACCAGTTCAAGCTGGTAAAGCTGAGTCCAGACCATTTTTTCAAACTGCTGAGGGGTTAGATGGTGTATATCACCCTTCATATCACGGAAAATACGCTCGGCCACCTGACGCTTTCGCTCATCGAACGGTAATTCGGCTAGCTTACGCCGTTGTTTGCCCTCAATAGCGCGTGTACGGCGGCTAAGTATCGTCTGATGGCGGCAACGTTCATACCAGCGCTTACGGGCTTCTTTTACTGTCATAGCCTCACCGGGTTGTAGAATGCCGTCCTCAATAGCGCGTAGGCGTTCTTCTTGCTCGGCTCGTAGCTTGTCCATATCCACACCGGTAAGACGCCAGCCTTCTTCTGTCATGATTATATGCTTAGGAAAACGGCACCCGTTCACATAATCCCACTCAGTTTCAGGCGCAAGGACTATGCCAAACCTCGCCAGTTCGTCGATCAGACGCGACACCCTGCATACCGTCACGGCGGTCTCAAGAATGATGTGGCCATCTTCATCCCGTGGGCTGAGTTCTTCGGCCAGCTTAGTGATGTTTATAGTGACGATACCGGTGGCAAGATCGGCCTTGTTGATGAAAAGCACAAACAGCGCATCGAGCAAACGCCGGCGTACGTCTCGGAATGCTCTTTTCCGGTCAGCTACTGGCCGTAAAAAAGTGAAGATGGGATCGGCAGAAACACGACGACGAATAACCCAGGCACCAGAAGTCTTATCCTGGCTCATAAGGTTACGTAAGGCTCGGCCATGTTGTTTACTGAGAGGTTTATAGTGTGCCGGACGCACGTAGAGCGGTAACGGACATTTACAAACTGTAGAATGTTCGCCACGGTGACGCTTGTCTGGGTTTTTCTGAGGGAATTTTTTCTGATTATTCACGCCCGCCCGCACTTATGGCAGGGCAGAGGGCTTGCTTAGGTTTACGCATTTGCTATAATCCTTACTGCCGCATGGCAGTATTTGCCCCCCTGATACCTGATTCTCAGCCCGCCAAAGTTGAAAGCAGGATCAGGGGGTTTTACTTTGTGGCTTTCACCACTCCCTAGACGCTATTACCGGGAACGTCTCACCCGTACGAATTCTTGTAAACGCACGTAAATTACCACGTTGCGAAACAACGATCAATTCCATTCCTAAAAGATCCCACAACATCAACAATCTATTTTATCAATAAATTCATCAAGATATTGAATCTCAACAATGTTGACACTGATCACATTCACAGTAATAAGATCTGTACCAAATTCCGATATAAACAAACTGCATCCCCCCGCTGCGAGAGACAAAATCAGTCTTTCAAACAATCATTTAGTTGTTTGACTAGCTTTCGGGCTTCATCACGCTGCGATGCCAATTTTTGGGCTTCAGCCAACGTGCTGTAGTAGGGATTTGTATCAGGGTTCATGCGATTGCGATGAAATTTCAACATATTCTCTGCAAAATCATCATCAACCGTATAGAAATAGCTCTCTGGATAATCCAGTGCTTTAGCAACCCGAAGAACGAAATCAAAAGGAGGAGTGAAACGCCCGACCTCGTAATTAGATAGTCGAGAACGAGTATTAACGCCCTCTACACCAATGAGTTCAGACAACTTTTCCTGAGATAATCCAGCAGCCTCCCGCGCTTCTTTTAACCTTTTCGGCACCATAGCACTTCACCTTGTTTTGTTTTCTATCATACAAGGCGCAGTCCTCACCCTACGTTCATCCAAACAAACAAGCTTGATTATATGTACATCAATGTTATTATCACTAAAGATTCTTGATATTGACATACCCTTACGAACTGTATAAAAATAAATACTGTATTTATGTACAGCATGTTTATTTATACAGGGTGTTTTATGAGTACGCGGCCACGGGCGGCGGAAAATGGGGGCTTGTGCCCACAAGGAAGGGAAACATGAATTTATGGTATGTGTTGTACTGCAAGGTTCAGGATGTTGATAAAATAACCAGAAGGGTCAACAGCTTAGGCGTTAGTGTTTTTTGTCCCCGCTATGTGCGAGTCTCTCACCGAACCGACTGTAATTCGGTTCGTATCGACGAAAAAGTGTTGTTCCCTAATTATTTGTTCCTCTCTTTTGATATCAACAAAATCCATACATCAACGATTTCGTCTATCCCTGGGGCTATCGGCTTCATTCGTTTCGGTTCAGATGCCTGTACGGTTCCTCAGAAAGTGATATCAGCGATTGAATGTGCTCGCCTGATAGCGTTGAACAATGACGATCAAGCCATTGAGTGCCGTAATATTTCGCCCGCTTTGCTGCTAAAAATTCAACAAATCTCGCTTATCAAGTCGATAGAACAACGACAGGTTGCCTTTTCACACCTCCTGCAATCAGTTGACCTCTAAGTAAAATCCTCTCACTGTTCCACACATACCGGCACTGTAGGCAATCGCCTGCGGTGCCTTTTTAATAGGAGTAGACATATCCATGCCGAAAAAGAAGTTGGGCGAGCCAACGAGTACGGCGGTGATTTACATCGGACAGCAGCGTTACCAACTGTTAGCAAAACATGCTCGCGAAATCAGCTACTTATCCAACACCAATATCAAACCAAGTACATTCCTTCACTACTTGATTGATGAATTCACCAAAAAAGGCCATGCCTCACTGCTTAACCAGTTGCAGAAGGCTCCCCACACTGAAGAGGAATAAACCATCTAATAGGAGGATACATGATTTCATCCGCCGTGCTTCTGACTCTGGCGATGCAATGCGCCCCAACCATTCACCCTGATACATCGCATGATGTAGCCAGAGTTGAGTCGGGGTTAAACCCCTTTGCTATTGGTGTTGTCGGCCAGAAAAAAGGGCTTTTCCCCAGCAACATAAACGACGCTCTTGATCATATCGACCAGCTCAAGGCGAAAGGTAAAAATTACTCGGTCGGTCTGATGCAAATCAACCAGGCTAATTTTTCCCGTTACGGTGTCACTGCAAAACAACTGTTTAATCCCTGCACCAACCTGACCGTCTTCGAAAAAATCATCACTGACTGCTACCTCCGGGGCGGCACCCTGAAAAGGGCGCTGAGTTGCTATTACTCCGGCAACTTTGATACCGGCCAGAAGCCCGAAGCCGCATTTTCCAAAACCAGCTATGTACAGCGGATGGGTTACAAACCCGCGCAAAAATATGTCGTGCCTTCCAGCAAGGCCGATCAAGAAAAGCAAAACGCCACACCAGGCAATGCAGCACCCACGCCGCAGATACGTTACCCCAAAGGTATTGTACGCGGCGATCTCATCACCTCCGACGCGCAAGCGTCACCTAACCAGGCTACACCCGTTTCTTTCCCGTCACAGGTTGTGCGGGGGGAGTTTGTAGTCACTACATCTAAATAAGGAAATATCATGAAAATTTTACGCTCTATTAAAAACGCTCCTGCCTACCTTGCTGCTGTTGCGGCCTCTGCTGCCATGTCCTCACCGGCATTCGCGGACGGGTTCGCCAAAGCCGAAACGTTGCTGGAAAAAATCTCGTCTGGCCTCACCGGTCTGGCCATCGTCACCATTACCATCGCCGTTATCTGGGTCGGTTACAAAGTGTTATGGGACGGCAAAAGCCTTCACGACTGTAAAGGGATCATCATTGGCGGCATTCTTATTGCCAGCGGTGCAGAAATCGGCGCTCTGTTGATGAGCTAAGGGGCGGAAATGGTCACGCTGAATAAAGCCCTGACGCGCCCCGCTATGCTGTTTGGCATTCCGATGGTGCCGTTAGTTATCGTCAGTGGGGCAATTATCCTGCTGGCGATATACCTCACTAAACTTTTGTTGCTGTTCCTGCCGGTAAGCTGGTTTGTCATGAACCAGATGGCTAGAAAGGATGCCCACGTTTTCGGATTAGCCTTTTTAAAACTGAAAACGCGGGGCAATAAGACGTGCAACACCCACTACGGCGCAACGGCGTTCCTGGCGAACGACTACGACGCCGTAGACATCACGGAGTTCATCAACACTATGCGACTTAACGAACGGGTCACGCTCACCAAGCACATTCCGTATTCGTCGCACATTCATGAAAACGTCATTAAAACCCGAGGTAGTGACCTGATCGCAACGTGGGAAATTGGCGGAACGGCGTTTGAATGTGATACGGAAGAAAATCTCGACATACTGTCTGGTCAGTTTAATAACCTGATTAAGTCCTTTGAAGGGCGACCGGTGACGTTTTACGTTCACAATATCCGTGAAACGTACCACGATCACTTTGACGGGCATTCGGGTAACGATTTTGCCGATACGGTCAGCGAACGATACTACTCGACGATTGAAAACCATCCTTTCCGCCATAATCGTCTGTTCTTCACCGCCTGTTATATGCCCTTTGTCGGACTGGATAAGGTCGAGCGCAAACGGATGTCCGACGGACAGAAGCAACATGCGTTAGACAGTGCATTAAAAGAGATGTTGGAGATCTGCCAGACGGTCGGCACGTCCCTGTCGCGTTTCACCGCGAACCAACTCGGGGCTTATGAAGAAAATGGCCGCGTATTTTCGTCGCAACTGTCTTTCTATCGGCGGCTGTTAAGCGGCGTCTGGCAGAAGACAGCCGTTACGCGTACGCCATTTTATGAAACGCTCGGCACAACCGATCTGTTTTTCACCGGCGATGCTGGTCAAAGCAATAACGTGAACGGAAAGACCTTCTTCCGTGGGCTGGAAGTGAAAGACTACGCGCCGGAATCCTTCACCGGGATAATGAACGTGTTGCTGTATGCCCCGTGTGACTATGTGATCACCCAGTCTTTTACCTGTATGGCGAAAGATGAAGCGCAAAAGCACATCAAGCAGACGGCCAAGCGTTTACGCAGCACGGAAGATGATGCCATTTCGCAGCAGGAAGACTTATTTGTTGCCCTGGACATGTTGCAGGCCGGACACATTGCCTTTGGTAAATATCATTTTTCCCTGATGGTATCGGCACCCGGCACAGAACGGCTGATTAAAGATACAAACAGCCTGATCAACGCCTTCACCGATCTGGGTATCACCCCGACACTCTCCACGTTGTCGTTGCCCGCTGCCTACTTGGCACAAATGCCGGGTGTGTACACGCTAAGGCCGCGACTTGTCCCCATCAGCAGCCAGAATTTTGCAGAACTGGCGTCATTCCATAACTTCTATACGGGGAAACGGGATAAGAACCCCTGGGGTGAAGCGCTTTGCGTTCTCAAAACCCCCTCGGGCGGGGCGTATTACATGAACCTGCACAACTCAATGCTCAATAAGGATGATTTCAACGAGAAAAATCTAGGCAATACCAGCGTTATCGGCACCGCCGGTTCGGGCAAAACAATGCTGATGGCATTCATTCAGGTCATGATGCAGAAATATCGGCAACCCCGGAGTTTTTCGCCGCAGGCTAAAACTCAGCGTCTTACTACCGTTTATTTTGATAAGGACAGGGGGGCAGAACTTAACGTAAGGGCGTTGGGCGGCCAGTATTATAAGGTGAAAAGCGGTGAGCCTACCGGCTGGAATCCCTTCCGGCTTCCACCGACAAAACGCAATCTGAACTTCATCAAGAAGCTGATGCGCATACTCTGCACCCGCAACGGACAAACCTTGTTCCCGCGCGACGAGCTGCGTCTTAGTCAGGCAGTGGATGCGGTCATGAAGGAGCTACCGGCTGAACACCGTGGGTTTGGTATTACCCGGCTGTTGGAGAACCTTACCGAGCCGCCAACGAAGGAAGCGCAGGAAAACGGGTTACGTGTCAGGTTGTCACAGTGGGCGCAGGGTGGCGAATACGGCTGGGTTTTCGATAATGACCTGGACACCTTTGATATTGGCGAATGCGACAATTTCGGCATCGATGGCACGGAATTTTTGGACGATGCCGACGTGTGTGCGCCGATTTCGTTTTACCTGCTGTATCGCGTCACCAGCTTGCTCGACGGGCGACGCTTGGTGATCTTCATGGATGAATTCTGGAAATGGCTCAACGACCCGGTCTTTTCTGATTTCGCCTTTAACGTGCTGAAAGTCATCCGCAAACTGAATGGCCTGTTTATTCCTGGTACTCAGTCACCGGCGGAAATACTGATTAACCCGATATCTCCTGCCGTGGTGGAGCAGTGCGGCACGCAAATCTTTACGGCAAACCCGAAGGCTGACCGCAAAGACTATGTTGATGGTCTGAAAGTCGCCCCGGAGATCTTCGACATCATCAAGAACCTCGATCCGCTGTCACGCCAGTTCGTAATAGTGAAAAGCCCCCTGAAAAAGGGTGATTTACGCAACTTTGCAGCACTCGTCACCCTTGACCTGTCCGGGCTTGGTACTTACACAAAAGTGTTAAGTAGCAGCGCTGACAACCTCGAAATTTTTGATTCTGTGTTTCAGGACGGCATGAAGCCGGACGACTGGCTAGAACGCTACCTGCAACTCGCTCTCTGAAAGGAAATAACATGAAAATGAAAACTCTGTCCGCCGCCTGTCTGGCGGGGGCTTTGCTGTGTCCATCACTGACAGCCTATGCCGGTATTCCTGTCATGGTTGATGCTGATCCGTTACGTCAGATTCAATACGCGACTGACGCCCAAAACTGGCTTAAAACGGTAGAACAGTATAAATCCCAGCTCAATGCCTACAAATCGCAACTGGCGACCGCGACCGGCGTACGCAACGTGCAGGACTTTTTGAGCCAGGCTAAGGGGCTGTCGAATGACCTTAAAAACCTGCAAAAAAACGGCATTTCACTCAACGACCTACTGACGAACTCCGGCGGGTCATACAGCAGCGCGCTAAACGGCCTGTACAGCAAGTACAAGATGTTTGACACCTGTGATGCTACGCAGACCCAAAGCTATGCTGATACCTGTAAACAAATCGTCATTAACCGGGCGGTGGCCGTCGAAGATACCACTGCGGTACAGGAGAAGATCAACAGTACGGTGAGTGATATTTCTACCCTTGTAAGTCGTATCGAAATGTCGCAAGACGCTAAAGAGTCACAGGATTTGGCGAACACCATAACGTCAAAAAGTGTACAGTTAAACGCGCTGACCACGCAGTGGGAAATGAGCGTGAAACAGTCGGAACTGCGTGATCAAATGCTGACATCGCAGCGACAAAAAGCCCACCGACAGCAACAACTGAGTGCGCCGGTAGCTGATTTAAACAACTTATGACAAGGATTTTTCATATGACGATTAATAACCGCACTATTTTATCTTCCCTGCTTGTTTTAAGCCTTTTTGCTTTAGGTGGTTGTGAAGAAAAGAAAACTGAGGAGTGGTATATGGCTCATCATGACGAATTACTAAAAGACTATGCCGATTGTTTGAAAACCAAAACATTCAGCAGTGAGCGATGCATTCCTGTAGTGAATGCAAAAAAGAGATCTATCAATGAACCTGACATTGCAGCAGGAATAAAAAAAATCCAAATGGAGTACATGCAAAGTAAAATAACCCCGGAGAATAACAAATCATGAGTAGCGAAGGCATTTTCACAGGAATGGATGCCGCGGTAATGAATGGTTTGAATAGTGTTATACAGGGGCAAATGTCCCTGTATTCAACAATGATGGCTGGGCTAGTTACCGGCTCTGCCACTCTGTACATTCTTTGGCGTGGTTATCAGACACTGGCGGGTAAGCTGCATACCCCGGTAGAGGACGTAGCGTGGGATTTGGCGCGGATGGGGATCATCCTGGCATTTGTCACTAATGCTGATGGTTATCTGGACGCGTCTGTTGCCGCCATTAATGGTTTAAAAGACGGACTAAGTGGAAGTGAAAATGTTTGGGTTTTATTAGATACCCTTTGGGGTAAAGCACAAATATTAGGGGAGAAACTTTTTAACCTCGATGATTCCACTTACGTGCAACTCAATGGCGGCATTGCAGAGCTATTGGTCTGGGGGGGGACAATAGTGACTTTGGTTATTGCCACTATTGTGAATATGGGAGCTGAAATAATGTTGTTGTTAATGACAACGACGGCACCCATATTTATTTTTTGCCTGATATACGGTTTTCTCCGCCCGATGTTCAATAACTGGCTCCAGGTAATTTTTACCGCGATCCTAACGCTCATGTTCTCGGCTTTATCTCTACGGATTGCGATTCAGTATTTAAGTAGTGTACTGGATAAAGCAAGTAGCGGAGCTGATGTAAACAACATCGTGACGCTGGCGGCACAAAGCTGTCTCGCAGGTATCGGTGCCGGGTTCGTGGTCTGGTTATCGGCAAAAATTGCCGGTTCACTGGCAGGGGCTAGCGTACAGGGTGTGGTACAGGGCGCGGCTAAAATGGGGCTAATGGCAGGCGGCGGCGCAGCGAAAAAAGCCGCAAGTACCGTAGGAAAGCCCGTGGGGAATGCTTTAGGCAGTATTGGCGATAAGGCAGCGAATAACCTCAAAGGCTCATCGGCCAGTAATGCCAAAGCATCGGCAAAAGCCGCAGTGGAGAAAATGAAAGCCCAAAATTAGCAGATACCCCGCCACACCTGTTCCCATCGCAAGACTCATTACTTTTTAATCCTTTCAGGAACCTAAACCATGAAACGCTTCATCATATTTATGATGTTGTGCACCCTTGCGGGCTGCGCACAGCAAAGCCATTTCCCGCCGGATGTTTCCGGCGACCTTCAACCCGTTAATTCCGCTTCCGTTATGCAGGAGGTGAATAATGTCTGAATTACAAAAAACGCTGAATACCTCGCAGTCGTTTGAAAAAGTGATGCTGACACGCGATGCGCGGGCTAAAAAACTCGCCTTTGTTATCGCCGCCGTCGCCACGGTATTTGCCTTACTTTCCGTTGTGGCCGTCATTGTCATGCTTCCGCTAAAACACACGGAGGTCGAGCTTTACACCGTAGACAGCCACAGCGGGCGGGCGGAATACGTCACCCGAGTGAAAGAAAAAGACATTTCTACCGAGGAGGCAATGGCTAAAGCCTTCGCCGCCAATTACGCCACGCTCCGGGAGGGATACAACTATTTCGCCCTGCAAAGCAATTACGACACGGTGCAGCTCTTTAACAGCGGACAGGTCAACGCGGACTATCTTGCCTGGTTCGCCGGACAGGATGCCCCCGACAAGGTTTATCAGAACGCGGCTAACGTGGTGGAAACTGAGGTCATTTCCAACATCATCAGCCAGGCTACCGCGCCCGATATGCTGGCAACCCTCCGACTGAAAAAAAACATCCGACACGTTGTAGACGGCGCGACGCGCGTCGAATTCTGGAACGTTCGTCTGACATACCACTATGTGCCACACAAGGCGCTGACCGACGCACAGCGTGAGAGTAATCCGCTGGGCTTCATCGTCACCAGTTACCAGCGTGACAAAGAACTGAGGAAAGAATAATGCGTAATCTATTCGTCATTCTCACTTTGATGCTCTGCTCATCGGCGTGGGGAGCCGCAACCCCACAGGGTAGCCGGTACGACAGCCGTATGCAGCAGGTGGCGTACAACGTGCAAAACAGCACGGTGATCAACACCCGCGCCGGCTACGTCACCACGCTGGTATTTGCCGATGATGAGGCGGTGATCAGCACCGAAGTCGGCTTTATTAAAGGATGGGCGGTAACAAAGGAGGCGAACCGCGTCTATATTCGCCCAGCTCCCATCACGCAGCCGGTGACGGATGCGGACGGCTCAACCGTCCAGCAGGCATTTTTACCCGAGTCGAAAGACTGGAAAACCAACCTGTTTGTCACCACGTCGGCACACTTCTACAGCCTGGAGCTTAACGTGCTCGATGAAGGCGCACCGGCAAGCAGTCTGGCGTTTGTTGTGACCTGGAATTATCCCGATGCCAGTCGCAAGGCCAACATGGAAGCCGTTAAAGCGCGGCAAAAGGAGCTGACGGAGGCGCAGGAAAAAAGCCGCATCGCCAAAGCGTTTAATGCCGCCACTACACCGCGAAACTGGAACTATGCGCAGCGTGTGAAGCAGGGCAGTGAAATGGCTATGCCGGACTTTGCCTATGACGATGGCCGCTTCACTTACCTGGGCTTTTCACCGCTGAAAAAGATCCCGAGTCCCTTCCTGCTCGTCAACGGCAAAGAACAAACGACCATCCCGTCGTTCTCGCAACAGGGCAACTATCGCGTGATGGTCGTTCACTCGCTGGCTCCAAAGCTGGTCTTACGCTACGGCGACGCCGTGGTGGGCATTGTTAATCAGGGATTTGGTCTGGCAACGGTCAGCAACGGCAGCACCGTTTCACCGGCGGTTAAACTGGAGGAAAAACCATGACGGATACGCAAAACCCAACGCCTCTCGATGGGAGCGAAAGCCCCGTACCCGAGAGAGAAAAAACGGTGGCCGAGCTGGAAGTTGAAGCACGCGAACGGGCGCAGGCACAGCGTAAAGAGTCTGCACCGGTGGAGGACGTTAAACCCGACCAACCAGAGGTAAACAGCCTCAAAAAGCGCGGTAAAAACCGTCTTATGACGCTGGGAATACTGCTTCTGGCGGCGCTTATCGTATTAGCCTGGATGGGTGACTGGGCTTATAACCATTTCATGAGCGCCCCCGCTCCCAAGGCTGAACAGGCAAAAACGGCACCGGATGATGTCAGTTACGGACGGAAACGCCAGGGCATGGGGATGGCTGAAAACCCGCTGGGGTTGCAGGACACCGCGTCAACCGATACCACAACAAACCTTCCTCGCCCCGCCGCTCCGGCAGTTTCATTTAACAAGTCGATGGCTCTGGCGGCGATGTCCAGCACGCAAAGCAGCGGCCAAACCGCCACGGTTTCGCGCACGGCTGAACGCAGTACCACAGAGCACAGCGTATCTCCCGCGACCGCGCAGCCTTATACACCCTGCACGGTGACGCTGGTCATGGATGCCAGCGGAAAGCTGGCCTGTCCTGTCGGAGCGGAGGCATCACCTGGTGTGGCACCGGCAGTTTCCACAGTAACCGGCGTACAACGTATGCGGCTTGACCCGGATTTGTATATTCCGGTCGATACCTATATTCCCTGTACGCTTCAAACCCGCTTTGTGTCCGACGTTGCCGGGCGTATTTCCTGCCTGATATCTGAGGACGTTTACAGCGAAAGCACCCATGTACGGCTGATACCCGCAGGCACCCGCGCCCGTGGCGTCTACAAGACCGGCACACTCAATCACGGCCAGGCGAGGATGTTCGTGATGTGGACGGAACTCAGAACCCCGGACAGGTTAAAAATCCCGATGGTTGATTCTCAGGTCGTAGGCCAGCTCGGTGAGGCCGGTATTGATGGCTGGATCGACACGCATTTCTGGGAGCGTTTCGGCAACGCAATGATGCTCAGTACCGTGCAGGACGTCGCCGCAGCGGCGGCAAGTTCCGCCCCGTCGAAAGACCGCAATACCGATTACACGGAAAATTCACGCGCTGCCGCCGCTGAAATGGCAAAAACGGCGCTGGATAACAGCATCAATATCCCGCCAACCATCTACAAAAATCAGGGCGATATCATCGGCATCATGACCGGTTCAGACATCGATTTTTCAGGCGTCTACAGCCTGAAACTCAAATAAGGAGGGCATTATGGGCGTCAGTAACATTTCACTCGACCAGCATAAACAACGCATGTTCGGGGATTTTCTTCACCTCGATGGCCTGACCGAAATCGCGGTAAATCGTCCCGGAGAGCTGTTTACCAAAATTCGCGGGGTGTGGCAAAAACACCCCGTTCCGCTCACGCTGGCACAGTGTCAGACGTTTGCCACCGCGCTTGCCAACTATCAGGGCGACCATATTGATGATACGTCGCCGGTGCTGTCCGCCACGCTCGAATCTGGCGAACGTTGCCAGGTGGTGATGCCTCCGGCTTGTGAGCGAGATACGGTGTCGATCACTATCCGCAAGCCTTCCCTGATACAAATTCCCCACCAGTCCTATATCGACGGCGGCTTTTACGACCGGGTCACGGGTAAGGAGAAAACAGCAAGCCATGATGACGAACTTTTACGTTTATACAATGCCGGAGCTATTCCCGATTTTATGGAGAAGTGTGTCGAATATGGCAAGACCATCATCATCGTGGGCGGTACGGGGTCGGGGAAAACAACCTACCTGAAAACGATGATCGGGTATATCCCCGTCAACCTGCGACTGGTGACTATCGAGGACAACCCGGAGACGCGCTTTTATGGCCATGAAAATTACGTGCATCTTTTTTACCCCGCCGATGCGGGAGAAAAAGCCATTGTGACCCCAGCCAGTCTGGTACGGGCAAACTACCGCATGAACCCTGACCGCATTTTACTGGCCGAGGTGCGCGGAGGTGAAGCCTGGGACTGTCTGAAAATCATCGGCTCGGGGCATGAAGGGCTGATCACTTCTCTGCACGCCGGTAGCCCGGAAGAGGCCATTAACGGGCTGGCGGAACGCTGTTATCAAAACATGGAATGCCAGAACATCCCCTATTCGGTACTGCTGCGTAAGGTATTGAACAGCATTGATGTCATCGCCAGCATTGACGTGAGCGGCGATATTCGCCGCATGGGTGATATTTACTTTAAGCCGGTGCATCGCGCCGGTGTGATGGAGAATTTCAGGAATGAAACATTTTAAACCCCTGGTTGTACTCAGCGCATTTCTGGTACTCGCGGGCTGTTCATCCCCGCCCGAACCGGCAGCCGTCGAGTGGGATAAGCCTCTTTCGCCGACCAACGGCACATTGCCTTTATGGCAGGAAAACATTGTTGTTACACCGTCGCCGGTCGTGTCCGGGCAGTGGTCGAGAGTGATCACCGATTTTCAAGATGAAGGACAGATTTGGACGCCTGATGTCTGGTATGCCGTTGCTCATTCCCCACACGTTGCCGTCTCTGCGCCGGATGCGACCGCGTTCTTTGCTGCTAAAGCGTGGTTGAGACAACACGGCGCACAAGGGCTTATCTCTTATCTTCCAAAAACTCACTGCCTGACCTGCAACACCACCGACATTTATTTTTCCCGATAACGGCGGTGAGACAGATTTTCAATCTGTTTTTCCGACGTTGAACAACCAGAGGGCGTTAGCCGTCTTTTGTTTGTCTCAAAATCACCTCAAGGAATAAAACGTTATGAAAAAAACCGCAATCGCGGCGGCACTCCTGTGCCTGGCCGCTGGCTTTTCTGCACCTTCATTTGCTGCTGATCCGTGCGAGGTCGTCCTGTGTATGTTCGGCAAAGTAACCGGTAATAGCGGCGGCAGTGAATGCAGCAGTGCCGAAAAATCCTTTTTCAGCATTAATTCTTTTAAGAAGAAAGGCCGGTTTGACCCATCGAAGACATCAAACATGCGTAAAGCGCTTTTGGGGGAATGCAAAGCCGCAGACCCGGCAGCTATAGCCAAAATCATCAGTCAATTCGGGCGGATCAGGGGGTAATCATGAGACTTTTTATCGCAGAAAAGAAAGGATTGGGTGAAGTGATCGCCCTCGCCCTGGGCAACGGTGTAAACCGTGGCGGTTATATCGAATGTGGCACCGACGTGGTGACGTGGGGATCAGGCCACCTGCTCGAGCTGGTCAAGCCTGAAAGTCATAACCCCGCTTATGAAAAATGGAACGAGGCTGATTTACCGCTGAAACTGCGCCCGCACCGCTACCAGCCGATTGAGCGCACCGCAGGTCAGTTTAAAACGGTGGCGGCGCTGATTGAGAAGGCGAGTGAGATTGTTCACGCTGGCGATCCCGACGCCGAAGGCCAGCTTTTAATTGATGAAATTTTGACGTACACCGGCACGAAAAAACCGGTGAAGCGCGTCCTTATCAATGACCTGAACACGGAGAAAGCGCGACAGGCGCTGACGCAGTTACGCGACAACAGCGAGTTTTACGGATTATCCCAAAGCGCATTAGCGAGAAGCGTTGGCGATCAACTCTTTGGCTTCAATATGACTCGTGGTTACACCCTCGCCGCCCGTAAAAAAGGCGGCAAAGATGTGTTATCTGTTGGTCGGGTACAAACGCCGATACTGGGTCTGATCGTTCACCGTTATGAAGCCTTCAAAAACCATGCGGCAGCGTTTTATTACGCTGTCAGCGCCGGTTTTATGATTAACGGTTTTGACCTGACCCGTTGCGACGGAGGCGAGATACCGGCGAGATTTTCCGTACCAGACGATGCCCCTACGGACGATAAAAAACGCATTATTGATAAGCACTACGCTGATAATATTGCCAGTACGACACAGCACCAACCCGCCACGGTGACACAGGCACAGACCGAACCTAAAGCCTCACCGGCACCGCTGCCCTTCTCGCTGTTAGATTTGCAGGTTTACATGAGCCGTGAGCACGGTCTGCCCGCTGAAAAAACGCTGGCAGTGACGCAATCGCTGCGCGATAACTTTAAGGCGATCACCTATAACCGCTCAGATTGTCGATACCTGAATAACGAACAGTTTAATGATGCGCCTCAGACTATCGCGGCGGTGAGTGCAGCATTAAGCGGCACGTTTCCCCCGCAAGTTCTGGCCGACCTCGACAGCAACAAAAAAAGCCGTGCCTTTAATGAAGGTAAAGTCGGAGCGCATACCGCGATTATCCCGACCGGCACCGCGCCCGATACAGCAAAAATGAGCCAGGACGAACGCGCGGTATACACCGCGATTGCCACGCAGTACCTGGCTCAATTCTTACCGGAAAAAACGTATCTGGCGGCCAGCGTCAGTTTTTGCGCAGCGGGCAACACCTTCACGGCCAGTGCCAGGAAAACAACCGGGATGGGCTGGACGGCGCTTTTACAAGAGAGCGACATCGACGCTGAAAGCGGCGACGGAGAGAGTGAGCCGGGGAAAGATAATGGCGATGGCTTATTTTCCATATTAACGGCACTTAGCGTGAACGATGCCGGAACCTGTAAAACCGTCACCGTCAAAGCGGAGAAAACCAAACCACTTCCACTTTATACCGAAGCCACGCTGTTACGTGATTTGCAGCGCGTGGCAAAATATGTGAAAGACCCGCGTATTAAAGCTTTATTAGTCAGCCGGGACAAAGACACTGAGGGAGAAAATGGCGGGATCGGCACACCGGCAACCCGCGCCGAAATGCTGAAAACCTTACTGAACCGCAACTTTTATACCGTGGAAAAAAAGAAGCTTATCCCCACGGAATTAGGCATCAGCTTTATTCATGCCCTGCCCTCCATCGCTACCGAACCCGATATGACCGCACTCTGGCACGAGCAGCAACAGCAGATCGAAAAGGGGAAAATGACCTGCGATGCGTTTTTAGACGAGCTGGAAATCTTTATTGCGGAGCAGCTTCAACACGTCGATGTCAGCGCAGTCAACGTGACGGCCAGCGATAAAGAAAAAAGTGAAAAGAGCCAGTTTGAGCGATTAAACGCACCCTGTCCGTCCTGCGGTAGCAGCATCATTGTGACCCCTAAAATATTCCGCTGTACTCAGTGCGACTTTAAAATCTGGCCGACAATAGCGGGTAAAAACCTGACCAAGAATCAGGTTGAAACCATCATCAGTAAAGGTAAAAGCGCAGAGATTAAAGGCTTTACCAGCAAAGCGGGTAAGCCGTTCTCGGCGTTCGTGGTGCTAAAAGATAAGGCCACCGGGCAAACTGCGTTTGAGTTTCCACCACGTAAATAAGCCTTTCACCTATATGGCGGCGTCATGCCGCCACTCCCCATTAGCTTAGGTAACTTTCATTATGTCAGACATTAAATATCAAGATGTTTACACCTATCTATCCTCTGGTCGCAACATGAACCAGTTTATTAAACGGTGCGACTACGCGCTATTAACCGACCTGAAAAATAAACTTGAGGTGCATATCAGCGAGTGGGAGGCGCAGCAGGAAAAAGAACAAGAAGCCATTCAATTACGCAACGAAAAGCGCAGCGAGTTATTAGCACTGATTGTCAGTGAGGGTTTTTCACCAGAAGAATTAATAACCGCAGCGGCGATAAAAACAAAATCCCGCCGCCGGATGAAATATCAGTACAGAGACGGTGACGCCATTAAAAAATGGTCTGGTGTTGGTCGGGTCCCGCGTTTAATTCAGGAACGGTTAAATTCAGGTGCAACGTTGGATGATTTTTTAATTGCAGAGGAAATCAAAAATGAAAACCAGAATAAAACACCCCGCAATTAAAGATGCTGTATATATAGCAGAGTCTGTTATTTCAAGAATGGAACATAGCGCAGGGCGACGCTGTGGTTTACACGATACTTTATACAACCAGTTTCTTTCCGAGGAAATACATGAATTCGCTGACAGCCTGAATAATGATGAACGGGGTAAGTTTATAGAAATCGCCTCCACACTACATCCACACATAAAAGAATACGACTCGTATAAAACAAATACTATATTAAACAAAATCCGCAAAGAGGAAATGTGATGTTATTTATTTTGATCGTTCAATTTTGAAAAATTGCTAACGATGGTTTTAACTTATCGTTCAATTCAGAATGAATTGTTAACGGGAAGTGGATTGAGGCAGCTAAATTCAATTTTGAAAAAATTGTTAATTTGGCGTCGCCGAAACCACTAACGAGCGTTCACCCCCAGTGAACCGAGTTAGTTGGGGGGAGCCGAATAAATTTTGCCGCCCCAGCGAGCAAAAAGCTATCGCCCACGATAGCGGTTTATTTGGGGGGCATAGCCCCGCAAACCGTCCAAGCTTAGGAGCATTATTCGAGGAACGAGAATAATACGACTTTGCGCGTGACCACCCCCGTTACGAGTAGTGATTTCCGATATTTTGAGACGAAGGCGAAAAAATAGAGGTCAAAATCACTTCGTAAGGGGGGTGGTCACGCGTAGCGTGGACGGTTTGCCGCACTTGACCTTTGGGGGTTTTGGCGTGGCGTCCAGCCGCGATATTACCCCCTTGTCTCATGAAATAAGGGCGTCCAGCCCGCATGTAATGGGACATGCCTTTGTTGAGGGGACTCTAGCCCCCTCAACATGCCCGCCTGCGGGCACAGTTTTAACGCTCTCAGATCCCCATACAACTCGGTGAATTCACTCGGTGACAGCTTGTCACCGAGTGAATTCACCGAGATAGCTCACCGAAAGAAACCATTCAAAGGTTAAGACATGCTTAATAAAATCACAGAGAAGCTAATGCCCATAGTCGATAACGCCATGGCGTTCTTCGGCTATATGCAACAACATCAGCTCTTATTAGCCTTGTTATCAGGATTGACGTTACCCTTTATTGTTCCGCTAAAACGGGATGAGCATGAAAAAGCGCCAATATGGCAACGCGTTATTATCTGCTTTTCACTCTTATGCTTTATTTTTGGCACAATATCACCGGCCACCTCTTACGTACTTCGCTTTTTATACCCGGCAAGGCTGGAAGTAAGTACGCCAGTGATTTTGTGGGCAATATTGATTTCATTTACCTTGATCGGCGTCATATTTCATTACGTTGCACGCCGCGTTCTCTCACCAGAGATTGACAAACTAAAAAGGAAAATAGTTAAGAAAACCAGCCTAGAGCGAAATACTCGCACTGATGTGCGTGAAATAAAAGCGTTACTACCCACAACTGAAAAATATGACCCTGAGCAATTTATTGATTTAAAAAAAGGCGTATTCATCGGCCTTAATGAAAACAGAAACCCGCAATATATTCCGCTCAGTGACTGGCAAAAACAGCATGCCGATGTCATTGGTACGACGGGTGCAGGTAAAGGCGTAGCAACAGGGTTACTTATTTACCAAAGTATTTTAGCCGGTGAAGGTGTTTTTGAAATGGATCCAAAAAATGATGAATGGGCACCTCATTTAATAAGGAAAGCGTGTGAAGATGCAGGAAAACCATTCTACCTAATTGACCTAAATAGGCCGGAATATCAGCTAAATCTTATCGACGGAATTACAGCAGAACATTTAGAGGAGCTTTTTATTGCTGGGTTTAGCCTGGCAGAAAAAGGCGAGGCCGCTGACTTCTATCGTATCGACGACCGCAGAGCTGCACGCGCTACCGCACAATTAATTAATGAAAACCCAACCGCTACGATCCGCGATTTATTCAACAGCGATTTCGTGCAGAGCATTGCCGAAACGATTAAAGGATTCTTCGGTAAAATAGAGGAGCTGGCTTTATTAAACTCCATTAATGCCCCAGATGGGTTAGCATTAAAAAAGATTTTTGACGACGGCGGCTGCTGTTACATCATCGGTTCAATGCGCAACAGTAAAGTGATCGCAACTCAACGCATGATTTTAGTTCGGTTAATGCAGCTTGCTGAGTTACGCGACCGAATCAATACCACGCCACGCCCGATTGCTATTCACCTGGCCGAACTAAAATACCATTTATCACGACCTGCGCTTGAAGGATTAGGCGCTGCCCGAGATAAAGGCGTGCATATCATTATGGATCACCAGTCCGTTGCCGACCTCCGCGACTGCCCCGCCGATTTAAACGGCGACGCCGTGGTGGGTGCCGTCGTAGAAAACGCCAAATTTAAACTGGTTTATAAACTGCAAGACCCCGACACCGCGTTATGGGTGGCGAAAATGTCCGGTACGATTTTAGTGGACGATGAAAGTCGCAAAGCAAAAACCAATCGGGTACTGACCGAAGTAATAGACGACGAGCGCACCATCCGACAGGCGGAGCGTTTTTATATCGACAGCAATATGCTGTTAAACCTGCCTCCGTTCGTCAGCTATATTTTCACGGCCACAGAGTTACCCCGAGCTTCCCTTATCTCACCCTTGAAAGTGAAAAAACAGCCGCTACAGGTTTATGACGTCACGCCGATCACACCAATCTCGATTAAAAAGCCGCTCGATTTTACTGAAGCACCCGCAACCCAGACGGCACCCGTTTTAGTGGCGGCAGAAAAAAACAGAACAGCCGAGTTAGCACCGGTTGAGCCGGTTGTTGAAACGTCTTCTTTTGATTTTGATGAATAAGGGAATGCCATGTTGATAAGTAGCGATAAAGAACGCAAAGGCCGTAACAGTGAAAAAATGGCACAGCTTCTTAATTTTTTGAAAGAAGAAACCTACAGCGATTTTGACACGCTAAAACAACTCTTTAGGTATAAGGCACATCAACCGCTTTACCTTCTGCTCGATAAACTGGAAGGAATGGGGCTTATTCAAAAATATGTTTTCGTCTCTCGCCTCGGCAGTCTCACGCTGTGGGGAATAACCCAGGATGGGATCGCCGTCGTACTCAGCCCCGAAGACAAGATTTTTCCCGCCCGATTTGAACCGGCAAAGTTAAAAGGCTGGAGCCTCGATCATCATCTGGATAACCAACTGGTACACCTGACGCTGGCACAAAAAGGCGCGACGGACTGGATTAACGGCGACCGTAACACCTTTTTAAATCAGTTTAAGGTGAAGCACCGGCCTGACGGATTAATTACGCTGCCAAATGGCAAACGGATCGCCATTGAAACGGAACGTAGCTTAAAAACGAAAGCACGCTATCAGCAAATTATCGCCAGTCACCTGAGAGCGCGAACGGAAAACCTCTGGTTTTTCGTATTCTACATCGTGCCGGATGAACAAAAGAAACGGGCATTAATGCTGTTATTCGACACGATAAAACAGGTTATTGAAAACAGCCAACATGTCACGCTGGAAGCGAAGCACCGTAACGTGTTCCGCTTTTATACAATGGATGAACTAAAAGCCCTGGAGTTAACAACCTATGCTTAAAATTACTCTGCCTGCCCTTCTCCTGGTTGTTTTCCCGGCCTTTGCTTCCCCCACCGTCAGCGTCGGTTTTTCTCCGTCACATACCGCACTGCAAAACGTTCTGTCGGTGGTCAATGACGCCTCAACGTCACTTGATGTTGAGGCGTATAGCTTCACCAGTAAGCCCATCGCGACGGCCATTATTGCCGCGAAACAAAGAGGGGTTAGTGTCCGGGTTGTCGCCGATGAGAAAGCGAACGGTGACCGTTATTCAGCGGTCACTTACCTGGCAAATAATCATGTTCCGGTACGTCTTAACAGTCGTTACGCCATCATGCACAACAAAGTGATGATCGCAGATGGCAGCACAGTACAAACAGGGTCATTTAATTACACGGCCAGCGCCGACACACGCAACGCCGAAAACAGCATAGTGTTAAGGGGCGTTCCGCAGATTGCGGCTCAGTATGAGAAAGAATTTAACCGCCTGTGGGCAGAAAGCGAAGTTTTAGCACCGGCCTATTAAATGTCGGCAATTTTAGCCAGCACATCCGCCCTACCCTCGGCATTGTCCACATACCCACAATCGACCTCTACCGGCTTGCCCCGCCGGTAGAGGCGCTCCCGTTCGCGGGGGTGGCTTGTTGGCCTCCCCGCTTCACTGGCTTCTCTCATGTGGATATGTGGGCAATGCTCTCTCCCGTTTCCCTCAGCAGTCCATCAAATACCGATGCGCTTTAGATGCGGCACTGGCCGCTTTAAAAATGTAGCGTTTATCGTCTTTCAGTGATTTCAGCCATGATGCAATATAGCTTTCGTGCTGAACCTCTCCCGCAACGCCTAAATCAGCCATCAGGAACGCGCTTCCAAGTTCGGCGATCAATTCTTCAAAGGCGTACCCTTCAGATCCAAACTTCCCTTTCATTTCACGATTTAAACGGCTTTTCGCCCCACTCCAGTGCGTCAATTCATGCAATCCGGTAGCGTAAAAATTCGCGGCATCGGCAAACAAATGACGCTCAGGCAACCAGATTTCATCCGTTAGCGGTTTAAAAAATGCCTGTTGGCCACGTTCTGTAATGCTCGCGCCTGTACGCTGGAATAGTGCTTCAACCTGCGGCAGCGGATCAAACTCTCCTACAGCCTGTGGTTCAATCTCAGTGCCATTGTCGGCGCCCATATCTAGCCCGTCGATTTGCTCAACATTAAACACGGTGAAAGTTTTCAGCATGGGAATTTTTTCGATCTCACCATCATCAGATTCTTTTTCCAACGTCTTGTAAAAGATGGCCGTAGTACCGTGCTCACCTTTACGAACCTGTGCGCCCTGCTCCTGAGCCTGTTTGTAGGTCAACCAGCGAGAATCATTAAACCCTTGCTTTGCAGCACTGCACCATAACAGCATGATATTCATCCCGCTGTAGGCTGTACCGGTGGTGAAGTTTGACGGAATACCTGACACAGCACCGTTACGCTTCCACGGACACATCCACGGCTTAACACCCATTTCTAACGCCTCGATGATGCTGTCAGTCACTACCTGGTAAATATCTGGTTTGGCCTTGCCCTTAGAAAATTTCGTTTTTGAGGAGCCTGACTGCTCCAGCGGGGATACGCTGTTCGCCGGTGCGGGCTTAGGGGCGCTTGTTTGGGTATGCAGGTTCATAGTCATGGTTGTTTCTCCGTCAGTGTGAATTTCGTCTTCGTATCGCCTGACGGTTCGGCCTCCCCGGAGTCGTTCTGGCCAGCAAGGGCGCGAAGCGTTTATATACCCTTGCTGACCAGGTTGTGACGGGGAACGATTACCGGAAGCTGATATGAAAAAGAAAGACTCACAGGAGAAAATGACGGCGAGCATACCCGAACTTAGCGCCCCTTATGCCGCAGTGGTGAAAGCCCGGACACCACAGACATGAGCTAATGACTTGTGATATAAATAATTGACGTTGACATTGAGGATTAAACTATGGAATGGCCGAAGATATTTAGTGATGTAGGGGATGATATAAGAAAAAAAGCATTCGAAAAATTCGACGTGGAAGCCATTACAAAAACAACTTTATTACCTGGGCAGGAAAAAACGGGTTACCATAAACGGAAATTGACAACAGACTATTATATTTTCATCTTTACCGATCGTGAAGATAAGAAGAAACAAGGTTCTTTTTGTTGCGGTGTTCATGCCTCTAATGGATGGTTTGAACTTAACGGACAAAAACCTCACGACATAGCCTCTTACAACCCCCTAACAGGGGAAAGCTCTGGTGGTACAGGCACCGTAGGTACGGGGTCAACCACAGCTATCAGCCGCCCCAAGACTAATAAAGAAAAGAAACAGCTAATCAATATATTGCAAACATACATTGCACTAACGGATAGTATAACAAGTACCCAAGAGGGTGAGTCCACAGCGGTTAAAATATTGAAAAAACTCATAACCTACCCATCAAACACACCTGAAACATCTGAAATAAGAGCCGTAAATACGTTGCTCTATAAAACTTTTAACGACATTAAATATAAACAACACAACATCACCAAATACTCTGAATTGGTTTTATACAAAGAGCATTCATTAGGAATAAAAATAAGAGGAATACCGGTGAACTACTTTAATGAAATTATTGAAAATAACAGAGAATCAAAGCACT
>NZ_JAZGQC010000003.1:0-118431 GCF_052217165.1 Yersinia sp. 2540 StPb PI | reverse complement strand
CCGCCGGCACTACCGGCAGCGAAAATACCACTATCGCCGGCATTACCGGCAGCGAAAATACCACTATCGCCGGCATTACCGGCAGCGAAAATACCACTACCGCCGGCACTACCGGCAGCGAAAATACCACTACCGCCGGCACTACCGGCAGCGAAAATACCACTACCGCCGGCATTACCGGCAGCGAAAATACCACTACCGCCGGCACTACTGGCCGCGAAAATGCCACCGCCGAGGATCATGGGGACAACAGGCGCGAAAGCGGGTCCGTCATCTGCATCGGGGCCGGTAATCTCTCAGGCAATGAGTATCGGGCCGGTCAAACCTGAACGGTTAGATAGTATTTCTGAGTCCAGAGCCAAAGAATTTGAGACCCAGATACGTGAACATGGTAAATCAAATAAACCGACAGGTCTGTCCTCAAACGAAGATCGATACTATGACAATCTCACCAATTATTATGGAAAAAATATCAGGTGGAAAAAAATCGTCGAAAAAGGGCGGGGGAAATATGCTGAATTTTATGAAGCTCCTCCCAGTTCGGTATCAAAACCCGATGAATACCGGCTGCGCTATGAGGAAAAAATTGAACCCAAAGCCAGTACAACCCCTTATATAGGTAAGGACGGTAAAGTAGTCACACCTGTCGGAAAGGTTACGGATATAAAGGTCAAGGGAGAGCTGCACTCCTTTTATAAATTCAGGGTGTCGGATGACGGAAAAGTGTTCGTTGTGGATAACATGTACGGGAACCGGGATGCTATGGTTACCACGGAAGGGATAGGAAAACCGCTAAAAATGAATGAACTTCAGGGGGAGTTCATAAGGAAAAACAGTGAGTTGCTTAATAATGTCGAGTTTATTACGCAGGAGAATATCGCGAATGATAATACGGATGCAACGATGAGACTGATGTTTGGTCACAAGGGGCTTCTTGCGAGCAAGAATGAGCCGATAGTCCTGCGGCCGGAAGGAAAGACGAGGGATGCCTTTGATGCCATGTTGACCACACCCAATGTACAACCGACAGCGCGGATGTTAAGTACCTATCCGGAGTTTGGTAAGCGGATAAAAGAGATACGCATTCAAGGGGTTGTACGCATAACTCTGGTTCTTGAACCGATTAGCCCGTCAGCTACGACACAAAATCCGACAGTGAGCATACCGCCGCCGCCGGCACTACCGGCAGCGAAAATACCACTACCGCCGGCACTACTGGCCGCGAAAATGCCACCGCCGAGGATAATGGGGACAACAGGCGCGAAGGCGGGTCCGTCATCTGCATCGGGACCGGTAATCTCTCAGGCAATGAGTATCGGGCCGGTCAAACCTGAACGGTTAGATAGTATTTCTGAGTCCAGAGCCAAAGAATTTGAGACCCAGATACGTGAGCATGGGAAATCAAATAAACCGACAGGTTTGTCCTCAAACGAAGATCGATACTATGACAATCTCACCAATTATTATGGAAAAAATATCAGGTGGAAAAAAATCGTCGAAAAAGGGCGGGGGAAATATGCTGAATTTTATGAAGCTCCTCCCAGTTCGGTATCAAAACCCGATGAATACCGGCTGCGCTATGAGGAAAAAATTGAACCCAAAGCCAGTACAACCCCTTATATAGGTAAGGACGGTAAAGTAGTCACACCTGTCGGAAAGGTTACGGATATAAAGGTCAAGGGAGAGCTGCACTCCTTTTATAAATTCAGGGTGTCGGATGACGGAAAAGTGTTCGTTGTGGATAACATGTACGGGAACCGGGATGCTATGGTTACCACGGAAGGGATAGGAAAACCGCTAAAAATGAATGAACTTCAGGGGGAATTCATAAGGAAAAACAGTGAGTTGCTTAATAATGTCGAGTTTATTACGCAGGAGAATATCGCGAATGATAATACGGATGCAACGATGAGACTGATGTTTGGTCACAAGGGGCTTCTTGCGAGCAAGAATGAGCCGATAGTCCTGCGGCCGGAAGGAAAGACGAGGGATGCCTTTGATGCCATGTTGACCACACCCAATGTACAACCGACAGCGCGGATGTTAAGTACCTATCCGGAGTTTGGTAAGCGGATAAAAGAGATACGCATTCAAGGGGTTATACGCATAACTCTGGTTCTTGAACCGATTAGCCCGTCAGCTACGACACAAAATCCGACAGTGAGTATACCGCCGCCGGCGGCACCTGAATTCCCGTTCAATGACAGTGGTTTTTTCAAGAAAAATAATATTGAGCATTTGACGGAGAATCGATATCGCAAAGAACTTGCCGAACGGGGGGCTGTGTCAACGTCTAACCCTCGGCCCGAGGGCCAGCATAGGCTGGAAGGCGCAGAGGGCATGCCGCAGTTGTCGCTCGTTGATCTGCCTATTATAGGTAAAATCGTGCAGGACCATAAGATTAAAAAAAGCCTAAATGAGTCGTTGCCCATCGCCCGCACTAAAATAGAAAACGCCATGACAGTCAGGAAAGACCCCAACTTAAGTGAAGAAGTCGCGTTAATCGAAAAAGCGTATTTTGGTCAAAATTTCAATCGCCAAGAACAGCTACACAATGATTTGTTCAAGCTTAAGCAGGGTTTGGAGAAAATCAATATAGATAATTTTAAATTTAGCAGCGATGCTGCGTCGACAACCGTAGCGGCCTTGGACACCAATCAATATCAGATGCTAGGCCGTAACCCTAACGCCAAGGTTATTCATGTCGGACGTAATGGCTTCCAAGCCTATTATGAGCTGATGGGAAAAAGCAAGAACGCGGTTGCCGATGTATTGATACATGAGCTGTCACATGGCGAGTTAAACTCTCTTGATTTTGTCTATATTGGCACCAAGAATCTTCCCAATAAGGGTGATGTGGATGTGTATGAGCTGATTAATCTGGGCAATAACCAGCTAGTACGGCCTGCGGGGGCTAGCGCGCCAGTAAGCCGATTAGGTGGTGCCGACCTAAAACAGATCAACAATATTGGCATAGCGGGCCCCAAGAGCATAAAAAACGCCGACTCGTTAGCTCAGTATGTCTCTTTACTGGATAAGAAAATTAGCAATCCAGCGGGCTTTACCAAGGACTACCAAACGCTGCAAGCCGCCGCCTTGCAGTCTCGGGATTTTTCACAGCGCCTGGAGGGTTCGGTGGTGCTCAGTCGTGGTCGTCGTGATATGGCAGACGAAGCTCCAACCTTGCCGCGTATGTTGTTGATGGTGGGAAAGAACAATGAAATTGCCGAGGTGGAGTGTTACCTGCCGATAACCCAGGCGGAAAGGATGCCGTCAGGGGGGCTGTTGCATTAAGGCGTCGTCAGGTAACAAGTGTCAATTATGGTCTAAAAGGGTTGTGTCGCATGATGGCGTTGTCCGGTAACATGCTTTTTTTTGATGTTGCCAGCCCATGCATCTGATCCGAAATGCCTTCAGTCGCCTGCATTACCCCGCCGATATTATCGCTCAGTGTGTCCGCTGGTATCTTGCTTAGTGCACATGATACGTAAAGGGCAACTCTAACATCCCGATGGCGAGGAGTTATCACCATCGGAACAGTTTTATCTGTTGGCTGCCTAAAAAACCGACATAGCACCTTTTGCTGACTTGCCTGCACTAATGCGACAGAGCCCTTTGTTTTCACTCGGTCGTAACGCCTTTCAGAATCCAGTCTTAAATAATCCTATCCTGAGGACAGTCTTATGCCTTACTCCAATGAGTCGAAGGAAAAAAAAACAACGTCAAAAGAAACCGAAAGGGATCACGTTGACGAGGTCTCCCAATGGCTTAGCCAAGGTGACGCTGGCCCCTCGTCGCCTGATGAGGGAGGAGATATCTCTGTACGGCAGAAGGCCGGAAGCGACAATGACAGTTTGTTCTCTTTTATTCGTAAGGCACATCTACAAGAAGCTCAGGAATTCAGGCGTAAGGGGTATAACAGCCAGGTGCCCGAGGTTGACCCGAGGTTAGTGACGCAGCTGCATGACGCCGTGACCGCTGCCAAATCCCGCATATACCTCCAGGCAAGCGTTGGGGGACCGCTGGGTTCCCTATGGCTACTGGAGCAGATAGGAAAAATAGAGCGCTTCACAGGCAGGCTTTCAGACGACCGCATACAAGACTGGGTCGAGCATGAACTGCCGCGCAAAAACAGTGAGGGAGCAGAGGAGACTTCATTGGGGAGCAGGAGCGTGGCCCAGTCGTTGGTAAGGCGGCTGGAGTTAACCCTGCAGACGTTGATACGTGTTGTCCATACCCTGCGTGCTATTGATGACTACAGCACGCCGGAAAAACGGCGCGACCTGCTCGTCACTGAGCTTACCGACGCGTTCTCTTCCCGTGATGACAATACGGTGATACAGGCTCTGGGGAGGATGACCGCAGAGGTTGCAGGAAATGCCGCCTGGTCTTCCCTTATACAGGCCCGGGCAGCGGCATGGGAGGCCGATAAGCCGATCACCTTCGGTGTGATGATCGAAACCACACGGCACGAAGCAGAAAAAGCCAATAAAAAAGCCCGTGAGCTGCAGGGCGCTTCGCAGGCTTTCTTTAGTGATGTTGCCGCCTTTCTCCAGAGCCTATCCCGCGATTTGGCAACAGCATCGATTAACGTAAGTCAGAGCGTTTCTCCCCAGGTCATGCCGCCTGTGAATAATGATGAGGTGGCTGCGCCGTTGTCACGATCAAACACACTCACGCAGAGAATCAAGACGGGTTTTGCTAAGAAAAAGGAGCAAGGGCAAGTGGTGCTTGCGGTGGCGAAAAGCTATGCGTATAGGGGCGCTGGGATCCTACGGCATGGTCATACAACTGAAATCCCATCAAAAGAACCCGAACACGTCATTGCCGATTCCATCATCAGAAGCATTTTATGGCAGTGGCAACAGCCGGCAATAAAAATTCAATACGCCAGCGCTGCGCTGTTGTCAAAAGTGGATGAGCTGCAAAAAATAGAAGGGATACTTTCATCCTACGCTGTGACGCCTGGCAAGGGAAATGAACAAGAGGGCAGCGATATTTCGGTCAGTCAGCCGGGTGAGGATGAAATGGATGCACAGGTCAGGCAATGGGTGAATGACAGCCTTGAACAGGAAAACCCCGAAAACCAACTGACAGCAAAAGTGGCGGTGCTGGAGCAGTTGCTGGGCGGTGATATCAACCACGCTCAGACCGTTTTGGCGCGTCTGGGTAACACAACCGAGAATATTCAGAATATGCTTCGGCGGCAGCGGTTTGCTGTTCTGAAAATGATTGTTGAACACCTCCCCGATATTGCCCTCTCCCTAAAGGCGGTGGATAAACTGCTGCCGGATATTGCCAAGGACCTCACTGCGAGTATTGCTGCCTTGGATAAAGCCCTACTGGCAGTAGCATCCCCCACACGCGACTTTGCCGAAGCTAAAAAACAGGTTGGCTATGCGCAATTGCTGGCGACAAAGGTTAAGGAAAATATATCGGCAGAGTCCGCACGGCTTACCGAAAGGCCGTTGGATGAATATTCTCGGGGCTCACGCCTTGCCAAACATTGGGCTAATCTTGCCAAAGAACAGAACCTGAGCAATTATCCGCCGCTTGATGCAGAACATGCATTTTCCTCACTGAAAAAACAGGGTCTGTTAGACGGGGTTCTTTCAACCGGAGACCCGGAGGGGTATCTCTTCGCCACCCGGCTTGCCGGTGAGCTTGAAAATGCCCGCAATGATGAATTGAGATTACCGATGAGTCCGGAGCAATATACTGCATTAGAAAAGGATCTTGTTGAGTATATTGTGAAGTGGGGGCAAAAGAGGATCTCACACGGGGGAGCTCGTATCGTTATTGAACTGTCTTTTGAGCAGGCATTGAATACGGTGGCATTCAACTTGTCTAATCTTGCTCGAGTACCATATAAAATCCTTAAGGCATCGATAAAAATACCTTACAACGTTAACAAGGTAAACAATTATACCATGCCCGGTCACGATAAGCCCTATAAGGCTATTTATGGCTTGCTGGGAAAGAAATTAAAGCAACTTGGCTTTAATTTAATTACGGCACCTGTGCCTGGGGTGGTCAAGTTTGCAGCCGGTTCTTGGGTGGCTGCAGGCGCAACTTTGTATAATTTACATGTTGGGAGTAGAGAGAAAACATTTAGTGCGATTTATCAACGAATAGCGGAAGGGAAAAAAAGGGAAAAAATAAAAATGGACTCACCGGGGGGGATGCTTTTTGATTCTGTGATTGATGGCACTTCTACGGCTGCTTTTAAAGGGATACGCAGGACCTGGCAATCAGAGGGAAGTGAAAGCGGCGTTATTTTCGATAAACAGTACGTTAACGAACATGTTGGTGACGCTAATGAGGAAACACTTCCGCAAGCGCAATGGGGTGAAATGGCGGCCGAAAATGATAACGCTGCATGGGCGAATGCTGCGGCGAACGAAAGAGAAGTCGAGCCGGTGAGTCATTCATCGTCATTACAGCAACAAACCGATGTTAAGCCGTTCTCTGATAATCGTGACCCGACTTCCGACCAACCCCGAGTCAGACGTAAACGGACAGTGGTGAATGAGGCTACCGCTCAATCTCATCAAGAACCTGATACAGCACCAGTCAACGCGACTCTAGAGTCAGAACATTTTGATTTTGATCGTGGCATACGTTATCAGGACTTCTCCGATGAACAGAAAAAACAAACCTATTTACATGCCATTAAATTCGTATTACTTCAAATAGAAAATGATGAAAACTTACGACAAGAAATTAGGAGTAAGGCCTCTCTTGCCAGGATAGGTGCCAAGATCGCAGTTCCTGTTGATATAAAAGGATACAAACTGAATAACACAATTTTCCTTCCTGATAATGCGGGCTCCAAATCGGGGGTTCTTATCCGTTTAGATTCGGAAATACCTTATTACTATGTCAGCGAAGGGAAAGACCTTTTAGCAAACATTGAATGGGCCATGCCTTACAATGCTGCTGAGCGTGGTCCTGTGAAATTTTATCTCAACTCTAAGGTGCCTAATAGTAATCACAGTGGAATTGATATACTCAATTATATCAGGACAGGGAGGTTCAACTTTGAAGAATACTTTAATTATAACGATCCAGAGCCGATGGATATTGCGAGTCTTTCTGAAAGACTCGCTAATACTATCGAGGCCGATTATAAGCTTAAGAACGCGACCCCAACAAACAAACTATTAATTTCCAGAGCGATTGTAGGCGCCCACATTCCTGACCCTGGGGTCAGTGCAACCGAAGCAGGATATCATCTTGACTTCACCTGGGCTAACTTGACTGCCGCAGAGTATCTGAGGTCATTCGCACGACCATTCTCTACCCTCAGTGGGGAGATGCAGTTAATTTCCAGCTCCATTAAGGGGGAAACGGTACAAGAAACAGAGTTGCATGTACATCAGGCTGAATATATAGGAAGCTGGGTTGACGCCACGGTAGGGGCTTTCACATCATTTACACCGGCAGGGTGGGTTCTCAATACCGCGCAATCAGCAGCGGACATTGCAGCTGATGTGACAGAGGGTAAGGAGCCTGACCCATTAGCGATTACTGCTTTGATTGTAGGGTGCATTCCTGGAAGCAAAATTGCAGCTAAAGTAGGGAAATTCAGCCGTATTGGCGGTAAGGCTGTTAAGTACGGCTTGATGCTTGGAAATAAAACTGTCGATCTGGCAATCGTGGGGAAAAGCATTAAGACAGCCGTAGACACTGGTGAACCCCTTGCCATTTATCAGGCATTTCTGGCCAGCGGCATGAGTGTTAAGAATTCTTATGACATGGCGAAAAATATGTCATCAAAGCTAAAAATAAGTAGAAAAATGGAAGAGAGTGCTCCACTGGAAAAACTTGAAGCGCTCCAAAATAATGCTCCCGAGTATTCTTTAAGCTCGACAATGCCCGTGCGCACATTCAGCGTTGGGGCGACAGAAATGCTCGGGAAAATAAACCATGGGGGAATTGAGATATCCAGGAATAACGGAGTCACCTGGGAGAGGGGAAGTAAACTTCATTTGTTAGCGTACAGGCTACAAAATGCCGGTGGGGGGCGCCAGCTTCCTGCAGAGGGTAAATCAACATATCAGGACCCTACACAATCAGATGAGAATCCATCGGAATATGAAAAAGATGCTCGGGTGATGGAATATTCAGGTCCCTCCGGCAGTAATCGGCTAACATTTGATCAAGTCACTAAACACTATATAAATCTTAATATACCTACCAGAGTTATATTATCCGGAAAATTTGCTAGGACAAAAATTCAGTCTTTTGATTCTAACTCTTCGAAATTTAAAAACAGTAATGACTTTACTCTTGCCCGTGCTAAATTTTCCACTAAAAAAAGCGTTGAACTTATGCCTTCGGACTCACTGACCGCTTCGCTTGACGATATGGAAAGTAAGACACTAACCTTAACAAGTCAGCTTGAACAATACTCAGGAAGTGATAAAGAAGCCATTACCGAAAATCTGAAGATTATCGGAGAGGCTCTGGATGACATAAGGAATAATATTAATTCATCTGATAGCTCCATTTATGGACTGGTTAAAAAAGGTGTATCGCCGGGAGATATAAGTAATCATTATGGAATGGTTCATTTCAAATATACAATTGAGAATGCCCATCTTTATTTGAGTGACCTTATTGCTCATCCTTATGTTATTGTTAATAAATATCCTATTTTTAAGGAATATTTGATCAGTAATAAACCCACTCTTGAATCTGATCTGTCTCGATATAACATAAAAAATATAGCCCGGTATCTTGGCGTTAAAGCCGCGCGCCGCGAGATTCATTATTATGAATCCATTCCAGAAGTCAAAGTGGAGACATTTTCGTTTAAGGGTGCTAATCCGATTACTCAAAGGATGGGTTATAAACTTGAAAATATTTCTAATTTGTTTTCAAAAAAACAAATTTATGACAAACAGTATGACAGCGGCGATCTGGAAGAGAGCCGTTCCCGTCAAATTAGTAACGATGATTTTCAAAAGAAAATAGACAATCTGAAAGCTAATGTAAGAGATTCATTTACACCCGTCCAGCCTATAAAAGTAATATCCGATGAAGCAACTGATAGGGAGATAAAGAGAATAATGACGAACGAAAATGCAGACATAATTTCCCACAATATTACTGATAGAGAAAACAGTATTGATAATGAGATAAAGGTTTTTTCTGATAAAGTTATCAACTCTGTTAATAATGCATATGACAAAGTATCTAAAGTGAAAGCCATTTTTGATTTGGCAGAATCTCGACCAAAAATTAAGGCCAAATTTAAAAAATTGCTTGATAAAGCTGCTGGATTGAATGATGAAGTTATCATTGATATTGATAAAGTAGATGTTTCTGCTATATCAGACATGGTCTACAACAGATTTAAAGATAATGTCAATAATCTATACGATTTCCTTCACTCACAAACGAAAGGGAATTATGATTCCTTTGTTTTATTTAAACATCGGCATTTTAATTCATCCCAACCTGATGCCTTTGCCCTGCCCTTTGACAGTAAGAAAAGAATTCTGCTGGCTATGTTGCCAGACAATCAGCGCCACGGCGGGTTAGTTGACACGGTGGTCCATGAAGCTTCACATAATGCTGCTTACACACGGGATCATACTTATCTCGGGAACGTGCGGGCTGACACCGGTTCATTTCCTTCCTCATTTGAGGATTCATCAGTTCGCGAAACGAAATATTTTTTTGCAGACGAACGGATACGTGGGCTGAGTACAAACTATGCTCTCGGTTTACCAGAAAATGCTAAACCCAACAAAACGCAAGCAACAGAGGCAAATGTTCTTTTGCAAAACAGCAGGCTGATAAAAGCAAACACACTTCTGGATGCTGCAGAATATAATACATTTATGATTGACGTTTTAAGTAGAGCCAGAATAAACGGCTCACGTATTGATTTCGACGCTGCTGTACCCAGAAATAAACGCTCTGTTTACGATGATAATCATAGGCTTGATGATACAATCATGCTGGCTTCATTGAGAGTTTCTCTTTCGGGCACTATTGCAAAAATCTGGTGATGGTAAGCTGCTAAAGCGCCATTTTGGCTGAAGGAGTAACACATAACCCCATTCAAAGGTCGACATTTTCAGAGTGCTATTATCTTCTGGGCAGTGCGCTGGTACTGCAAATACGGGATTGGGAACAGCCACGACGTATCCTTACCGATAAAGCACCGATCTACGGCAGAGCGCTGGCGTTGTTGAAACGAGAAGGGAAATACTTGCCGTATGTAGAGCACCGACAGATGAAATACCTTAACAACGTGATTGAGTGTGACCACGGTAAGTTGAAGCAGATAATCAATCCGATGTTAGGCTTCAAAACCATGAGGACAGTTTACCCTCTAAACTGAGCAAGCTGCCACGGCGCAGACGGGGATGGGCATAAGTCATATGCCAGCATACAGAGGCTTGTTGGTCATGGTGCTGAATGTCAGTGAGGGTAAAGCTACAAGTGCTTAAGTTACTGAGCAGCAATTGAAAATAAGCTTCAAGTGAACTCAATCCCTGATGTTCTCCGACGGGATCGATAAAGTGGATATCGCGATGATAAACATCAGATAGCTTGACCAGACGTGCTGTATCCAGCGTGGTATAAAATTGTGAAAAACGTGCCAGCAGTGCTTCAGCATTACTCATGGCGATGCTCCGCAGTATGGGTTAGCAGAGCGTGGTTATCGATAAACGTAATATTCAAGCCAGCATCGCACCAAGCGGTTGTGTCGCATTAAGGTACAGTCCGGTAGCCTGCTGTTTTTTTGTGATGTTGCCTGCCCATGTCTCTAATAAGAAAATCCTACAGTCGCCTGCGTTACCCCGTCGATGTTATCGCGCAATGTGTTCGCTGTTATCTTACGCCCTGAGCCTTAGCAACCTGGAAGAGATGATGGCTGAACGCGGTATTACCGTTGACCATTCCACGTTACACCGCTGTGTCATCCGTCTGGTGCCATTGCTGGATAAGGTATTTCGCTAACATAAACGCTCAGTGGGTCGTCGGTGGTGAATGGATGAAACCTATATCAAAATCAAAGGCCAGTGGAAATATCTGTACCGCAAGGTGGATGCTGCAGCTGCATTACGCATCTTTCGCAAGGGCATTCGCCACCACTATGAACCTGAGATAGTGACCCTTGATAAAAGTGGCGGCAACACGGCAGCGCTGACTACACTCAACGCCGACAAACCAGAAGAAGAAACCATTACTGTCAGACAGAACAAGTATCAGAGTAACTGGGTTGAGTAAGCTCACCGGAATATAAAACGCCGCATACGACCCATGCAGGGATTCAAATCGTTTAGATGGGCACAGACGATCCTAGCCGGCATCGAACTGATATATATGATACGCAAAGGACAATATCAACATCCGCAAAATGAGGGATTGTCAGCAGCAGAATAATTTTATCGGTTAGCTGCCTAAATAAACGGCAATACCACTTTTGCTGACCTGCCGACGTTATCGCGACACAACCTTTTGCGGCCCCGCAGGTAGAGGTAGCTATCGGAGTGGAGGTATTGAATCGCCTGCTGACCCCGCGCGACCGCATTGTGTTCGCAAGAAGGCTAAAACTGCCTAAATTAAAGTGGGTAAGGGAAATTTTAACCTTACTCTATCCATGCACCAACACCATTTAGAGTGGCTTAAGGAACGGTAATCCACCTTTGGTATTCATTCCCTATACATTGGAATACCTGAATTGGCGCATTCAAAACACCATCACCGAGCGCATCCATACAGAGTCCAGTTCCCGCATTAAAATAAACTCTTGTACTGTCTACTTTTAACCACTGCTGCTTAGCGCTATTATTACAGATATCCGTTACGACTCTTGAATTACTGTTTACCGTGAGACACCGTGTTGGCTGGTTTGCTTGGTGAAATCGGTAAGTCTCATCTTGCGAGAATACTTGATTACTGTTTACAGCACAATGCCATAGCCCCGCGATTGCTCCTCCCCCCAATAAATCAAGACAATATCCATTTGCATCATTTTTCAATTGCCTATCAGCCACCGGAATCCCGACATTATCACTCAGTGTGCATACTTGTTCCGCCGTACACACCGATTTTGCAATGGCGGCGCAATCTCCATAGGTGTAAGTGGAGCTACTGGTGGGTAACACCGTACCTCCATTGGCTTTAGGAATGCCATACACCGCTATAGTTCGAGGGACCTGAGCACAGGTAGAAGGTTGCTCATTACCCTGCGCAAAATTTTCCACCCATTCAGATAGTCGCGACAATCCTCCATAGCTTGCTGGAACTTGGATCGTAGCAACTGTTGTGGTGATGGCTGTCGTCGTATCTGTAATAGTAGCCATCCAGCCATTGCTGCCTGATTTGGCAACTTTAATTCTATAAGTGATACCTTCTTTCCAAGGATAGTTTATCCAGCATTGAACTCCACTTCCTTCATGACCAAAGAAAGCACACTGAGAACCTGTCGCTTCTTGCCATGCTGTAGCTCCCCAGATAGAAAAATTCAACGCCTTTTCATTGGCATTCCTGCTTTGTAAGCCCGCATACCCACCTTCTTGACTGCCAATGAAGCCCCACTGATGTGCCCAGTAAGTCCTTCCGTTATATCCCGGCTCAGCGGTTATTGTAATTGTGAACTCCATATCATTAAAACCCTGTGATGTGGCTGGCCAGGCACGATTGATTGTTGCCATTCCTCCCGCAACGATAGCATAAGCTGTAGAGTGCATAAGACAAAAAAGGAGTAGAATTATTGTGTAGAACACTGAGTGTATTATTTTCATTTTTGTATAACCTCTCAAGGTCTTTAGTTAATTTGACGTCGTAATCTTCATGCTTCTACGGAGTATATTGGAGATATCCTAATACGACTAAGATCAATGTATTCTAGGATATTGATAACATAAAATAATTACGAAATAAAAGTTAGCGAGATAATTATATTAGTGAGAGACAAAAGTAACGCTGCGACAACTTTACAATCGTTTATAAATTAATTTAATTTTTAAAATCATGTGCAATTCTATAATCTGGCGTCCTGTAAATTGTAGTTCATCGAGTTGGCTTTTCTCTCACTACTTAAAAACTATTTTTTGATTATGAAATATTAAAATTTGAATTTGAATATACAATTTAATTTTGTGATTATTGCTTTAGACTTTAATATGATTATTTTGGTAATTTATCCAATTAGTAGAGCATGTTTTTTCAATGAAAGCCCTGATGACTTTTTCATGCGACTCAAAAGAACGGCAGAAGCCGAGAGTTTTACAAGCCAGTATTTTGATGCGTGCGTGGAGGGGCATACTTTAGCGTTCAATGTGCTAAACCTTTAGGATTTTGGTCGTGGGGAAATATAAAAGGTTCATATTGTGCAACATATTCAAATAATTGTAGGTATCATCATGAAATGAAGCTAATAGTTGCAAGTTAAATAATTTCATAGTTAAAAAATGACGGCGGATTTATAGGAAGACACTATAAAAACCTGCACCATAAACATGAGGATTTTTAGAAAATGAAAAAATCATATAATTTACTGGTAAAGTTCAAACAGGAAGAAATATCCTGTGTAAAAGATGGGAAGTTATATTTTATTGACCATGATAAAACATTAAGAAATAACGACTTCTTACTTAACCTTAGTTATCGGATCGCTATTCCTGACTTGGCAGCTACCGGTGAAATAAAATGCACAGAAAACAATGTAGATTTCTCTCAATATAAAGGACTTGTTTATGTTGAAAATGATATGACATATTGTGAGCTGGAAGAAATCGCAGAGAAATTCAGACAGCTGAATATTGTAGAATATGTCGTCTTAGAGTCAGCAGAACCTATTATACCACCATACATACCTGACCTAGATGCCCCTTGTATCAGTGTATTGTCCAACACACCTGACTTCACAAGTAATCAGACCTATCTTCGCGCACAGGCTGGAACAAACGTTTATGGTATTGATGCTGACTACGCTTGGTCAATAGGCGTTACCGGGAAAGGCGTTCGATGCGCCGATATTGAATGGGGTAACATTTATGATCATGAAGATTTAAAAAGTGATAATTTCATAGAGCTTATTGCTACAACCAACCATGGCCATGACGATCACGGCGCTGCCGTGACAGGTGTCATTTTCGCTAGAGATAATGGCTTTGGCATGAAAGGGGCGGCCTTTGATCTTGATTACTTCTATGGCATATCTGAAATCACTTATGGCAGACCTGCGGGCATTGCTAAGGGACTGCAGTATCTTCGATCGGGCGATGTTTTCTTATTTGAGATGCAAACTGGAGGGCAAAATGGCAGGTATGTACCACCTGATTTTAATAGGGCTGTTTGGGATTTGACAAAAGAGGCTACAGATAAAGGAATTATTGTTGTTATGACGGCAGGGAATGGGAGTGAGAATTTGGATGATCCCTTTTACGCAGAATATAGGAACCGAGGAGACAATGGCGCTATTCTGGTAGGTGCTGGGTCAAGAGTGGGACGCAATCGGTTATCTTTTTCTACTTATGGTAGTAAGGTTCACGTGCAAGGTTGGGGTGGAGATGTAGCCACTACTGGATATACCAATCTTTTTAATGGTGGTCCTTTAAGGGGTTATACTTATACTTTTAATGGCACGTCGTCAGCAGGACCAATAGTCACCTCAGCAGTTATTGCGATACAGTCATGGTATAAAGCGAATCATAATGGTGCAGTATTATCTCCCCATGAAATGAGAAGTCTTTTAATCCAGACGGGTACTCCACAAGGAAGCGGCGGACATATTGGTCCTCTTCCTAATATCAGAAGGGCGATAGAAGTGCTCAAAGGTGGTGTTGTTGAGACTCCAGCGCCGTGGTCACCAAATGGCGTTCGGTACGAACTCGGTGATCTTGTTTCACACAATAGTTACATCTGGAAGTGTATATATGCCAATACTTCCAATGCAGGGTGGGCGCCGGGTGCACCGGGTGTGTATTTATGGAGCAGGGTAGTCGTGTAGTATTAAGCATGTTTTTCGAACACGTTATTCTGAAAGATAAGCCATATTATCACCGGGTGTCAATGCACCCGGTTTTTTGTGAATCATGCCTAAGAGTCTCTCAGTGTCAGCATAGTTGTCACCCCTTCTGAAAATGAAGGTTCCGTCGCATTAACCGCGAAAGTTGCATTGCCCGGTTTTCAGGCAGCTAACAGGTAAAACTGTTTCGACGAGGAGGATCCGTCCCCTGCTGGATGCCGATATTGCCTTTTGCGTATCATGTGGATCAGCTCAATACCGGCCATAATTGTCTGCACCCGACAAAACAACTTAAATCCCTGCATCAGACATATTCGGTGTTTGATATTCCGGTGATCCTGCTCCACAAGGTTATTCAAGTAATTACTCTGCCTGATGGTGATACTTTCACCTTCTGGTTTGCCCGCTTTTAGCGTAGCCAGCGCGGCCATGTTGACACCACTTTTATCGATGGCCATTACCTCAGATTCGCCACAGTGGCGAGTGGCCCTGCGGAAGCAGTGCAGTACAGTTGCGGTAGCCAGCTTAGCCGTCAGCAGGAAATCGATGGTCTGGTCTCAGTATCAACAGCCCAGTACCGGTATTTCCACTGGCCCCTGATTTTGATATAGGTTTCATCTATACGCCACCGGCGTTCCACGTGACGCTTATGCCGTCGAAATGCCCTGTCCCGCAATGGCACTAGGTGGATGACCCAGCGGTGAAGTGTGGAATGTTCAACGACAACACCATGCTCAGCCATCATTTCTTCGAGGTTGCGCCATCTCGAGGTATAGGTGAGAAACCAACGAACACATTTCGCGATAACATCGACGGGGGTGATGCCAGCGACTGAATGCGTTTCGGATCACAGGCATGGGCAGGTAACATTACGAAAGAAAAACAGGTTACCAGATAAGGCCTTAATGTGACAGAACCCTAAAAAAGCCTAAGCGCACAACAATTAGTTGATAGTGTAAGTTCCTTTACCGGCAGATTTCGCGCGATACATTGCGGCATCAGCCTTGATCAACAGTGCCTTCGTGGTTATCTTCCCATCAGGCGAGATTGCCGCACCGATACTGGCCGACAGCTTCACATGCTGATGACCAATCTGCTCTATTGCCGCTAACTGTGTCAGCACTTTCTCGCAAAATTCACTCACTTGCCACCGTGGTTCTGTTAACGGCCAGAGGATAACCGTAAATTCATCGCCCGCTAGGCGTGAGACGCTGTTATGGGCATGAGTACAATCGCTGAGCAATTTGGCAAAAGTTTGCAGGACCCGGTCACCAAAATTATGACCAAAGTTATCGTTAAGTGTTTTGAATCCATCCAGATCAATTAACAGTAATGCCATCTGCTGCTGAGGGCCACAATTTGGTAATATCGTGTTCAACTGACGTAGAAACGCGCGTCGGTTGGTTAATCCGGTCAACATGTCGTGGGTGACATCGTATTCCAAGCGTTGCTGCAACTGTTTAAGCTCGGAAATATCCATAGAAAGAATATAAAACCCTTGAGTTTTACAGGGTACCAGTGTGGTATGAATTGCCAGTGTTCCTTGGCGAGTTTGCAGTTCATTCTCAAACGTCACGGTTTCACCACGCAGCACTCGTGCAATCATCGGTTTGGCAGTTGCATAAGCTTTATCCCCCATAAGCTCATGTACCGTCATCATTTTGAGTCGGTCTGCATCCAGACCAAACCAGGTTTTATAGGCACTGTTTACGAAGAGATAGCGTTCATTAACATCGATCTGGCTGATCAACGCTGGCATATTGTCGGTGATCGCCTGTAGACGCTCTTTTTCCGTTCTAAGTTGAGACTCCGTGAGTATCCGGTCCTCAATCTCCAGATTAAGCCGATTGACCACAACATTCAGTTCTTGAGTTCGCACTTCTATCTGGTTTTCGAGGCCATGTTGCAGTGTAAACAGAGATGCTTCTGCTGCTTTGCGCTCACTGATATCCATAACGACGGAAATAAAATGATGGGGATGTCCGTTGGGCAATCGATTTAATGCCACCGTGAGTTGCACCCAAGTGATTGAACCATCAGCTCGAAAGTAACGTTTCTCTATCGAGTAGGTATTTATCTCATTGTCTAATAGCTGTTTCAATAAGCTAAGGTCGGTGTTCAAATCATCAGGATGCGTGATATCCTGAAACGTGCGTCCCATTAGCTCTCGTTCTGAGTATTGTAGTATTTCACAAATTCGCGGGTTGACGCGTAACCAGTAGCCTTCCAATGAGACTAGCGCCATCCCCACGGCCGTCTGAGAGAATATTTGTTCAAATAAGGCTTCGGTACGCTGCAAGTCTGATTTCAGGCTATCGGTATAGATATTGAGCTCAATACCGTGCAGATACTCTTCAATAATCGTGGAAAAATCACGTAAGTCAGACGCCATATCAAGCGGGAATTCCTGTGGATGGCTGTCAATAATACACAGAGTACCCAGCGGAAGACCCCCCAGTGAAAACAACGGTTGTCCGGCATAGAAACCTATTTTGGGTCCACCGGTGACCAATGGGTTGTCAAAAAAACGCGGATCGGCCGCGGTGTCAGGCACAATCAGCGCATCCCGTTGCAAAATGGTGTGACCACAAAACGAGATGTTACGAGGCGTCTCCTGCACATCGAGACCCGACCGAGATAGAAACCATTGACGATCCCGGTCAATCAGCGAAATCAATGCAATACTGACGTTAAAATACTTTGCAGCCAACCGGGTTATACGGTCCAGTTTTTCCACCGAATTCGTGTTCAGTACGTTCAGCGACTTTAAGACCGACTGCCGCTCGGCTTCATTGTCGGGAAAGTGTGGCTCGAGCATGTGTACTCCTGCTTAATTTTTCAAAGGCTATTTGTAGCGATATGCAATAAAAAACAGTTGGGATCATAATTAGAGAAAATTTTCGTTCACCGACATACATAGGGTGCAACCAACCATCAGTATATTGTGGTATATAAATTGCGTTACCATCGATGGTCTTATTCTTGTTCAGTTTCAAACGTCAAAATAACTTTTTGAAATATGCATTGCGATAATATAAAATATTTTAGGTTAAATAACGTACAATCTTCTCGGTACGCAAAGCGGGCTGGTTTTTTACTGGTGACTGGAGATCACAATTTCATTGAACCAATTAACCCAAATATTATCATTAGCAAAATTAGCTTCTTCAACCACTACATGGAGGTTGCTAAGAAAGAAATTGCCAGAACGGATTAATGAACCACTCCCCTACGTTACAAATTTTACCGTTGTTACTGACAAAGAATGCTCATCGATATTTTCGTCAGAAAAGCACATAAATGGCTTCTGCTGATCTTCTCCTATTTTTTATAAACTATCGATAAGTTGTATTTCAATTTATACTAACTTCATAAAGTACTCTTTGGTATGCTACCTGAATGGTATATATAAAATTTTGGAATGCCTCTAGTTGTTTTAACTTGATGTATAACTTTATCTTTTGAGATATGCCGATGGTTTGCCTGCGTTAATGCAATGCCCCTCAGAAAAATAATGAAGTACAACCAGATTCATACTGCGTTAATTAATTAAAACTATCTTGTTTATTTCATTATTTCATTATTTCATTCTTCATCTTTTCTATTAACATATTATCAACGTAGGCCTTGATTTTATTAGGGCCGAGAAGGCCAATAATTACCCCAATTAATGGCTCAGTCTTTTCTGGTATTTGTAGTAATTCCATAGTGGATACTACGCCCAAAGAAATAAGTGCACTCATCATTGATAGAGATACTTTTATTCTCATGGCGCTGTTAATGTTTGATTCCCATAAAAAACATATGAAAAATGATATTATAGATGCCCAGAAAATAGAACAGTTGTTAACTATCCATTGCAATGATAGTTCGATAATTTTTTGCATTAACTCAGCCATTCGGTAATCCATTTATTATCTGAATGTGACTAGACTACAATACGCCATGTCTTTTCTAGGCGACATGAAGTTATTTAATATTCTAACTTATTATTTTAATGAAACTAATAGTTTATTTTTTAGTATCAATTAGTGATGCCCTCTGGGAATAAATAAATTAATGTGGCTAATCTTCGGTAAACCATAATTTCCCTGAGTTGTATGTCATCTATGGTTATTCCGTTGTATTTATATTCCTTGATGGCGTTTTAATACGCCAAGATGGAATTTACAAAATAATTTTTCAGAGAAATTATTTTTATATTAAAAATCATGAAATTAACACCTGGATCTATTAATTAGTTTACGAAATTTTTTAAATAGGTATGTTTTATTTTGCATTTTTAATTATTTTTAGGTGAGGGATGAAATTATTTATAGTCACCGATCTCTCATGATGATAAAAATAATCACCTTCCCTGCCAAGTAAGTTAATTCATGTACTCTATTTCTTTAATTATTTCAATTCCAATCGGAGTATGAAAATAACCGGGCTGTACCTTTATTACTCCCATAAAGGTGGACATATTAAACATGTCTAGAGAAGAAAGTCACTCAAATCTAGTAGTAATTAAATAAAATAATAATAAATAACGTCATAATTAACCTTGAATTTTTTATTTGATGTTATCAGTACTGACTGGTTTTTATAAAACATAATCTACTTGTTACTAGAATAGTCCATGTTTTATTTTTAGTGTGAATATTTTCATTTCATATTTTATAACATCAATTATATAAAATGAAGGGTTCTGTCGCATTAAGGCCTTATCTGGTAACCTGATTTTTTCGTGATGTTACCTGCCCATGCCTGTGATCCGAAACGCATTCAGCGGCCGGCACCACTCCCGTCGATGTTATCGCGAAATGTGTTCGTTGGTATCCCACCTAGGCCGAGCTGCCGCAACCTCGAAGAAATGATGGCTGAGCGTGGTGTTGTCGTTGACCATTCTACACTTTACCGCTGGGTCATCCACCTGGTGCCATTGCGGGACAGGGCATTTCGACGGCATAAGCGTCATGTGGAACGCCGGTGGCGTATAGATGAAACATGCATCAAAATCAGGGGCCAGTGGAAATACCTGCACTGGGCTGTTGATACTGAAAACCAGATCATAGATAACAGTGGTGTCAACATGGCCGCGCTGGCTACGCTAAAAGCGGGCAAACCAGAAGGTGAAAGTATCACCATCAGGCAGAGTAATTACTTGAATAACCTTGTGGAGCAGGATCACCGGAATATAAAACGCCGAATATGTCTGATGCAGGGATTTAAGTTGTTTTGTCGGGTGCAGACAATTATGGCCGGTATTGATCTGATCCACATGATACGCAAAAGGCAATATCAGCATCCAGCAGGGGACGGATCCTCCCCGTCGAAACAGTTTTACCTGTTAGCTGCCTGAAAAATAGGCAACGCAACTTTCGCTGTTAATACGACAGAATCGTATGTTTATCTTCGCAGAGAGTATTTTTTAATATCTTAATTATATTAAATAAAGTTTAATTTAATTTAAAAAAACAAATGCCTGCTATACTTTAAAAATAATAAAAAATGCTCCCATCATAATATATTATTTTCTCTATAAAAATATTCAATGCTAATGTGATCAATATCAACACTCTACTCTTTCATCGTTTTTTCTAAGTCATTAACAAAATGGAGTAAACAATATACTAGTTACAGTGAGAAAATAAAATTGGATATTCGGAGGTGTTTTCGTGATTAATTAAACAACCATTTTAATATAAAGCGGATGAATTTATTTTTTAGATAAAGATTTGTGCTCAGCACAATAGTTTCAATCTGGGTGTTTGGAATGATTATCGTATTGTAATACGGTTATCATACTCAATAAATTCATTTAAGGATTTAAATCATGGACGATATATTAGACGACAGTTTTCAAATTAATTATTTCAAGGATACTATTATGCACACTAACGATTTGTTAATTTTTAATACAAATAGCACTAGCAATGATTTACAGGGAACCTTACAGGCCAGTATACAGTTTGTGCAAAGCCAGATTATTCCTGTAACACCTAAGCTAGGAGACCCTCAACCTTATTTAACAGGAAACCGTAAGGCATTAATGATGGTAAAACCAAACATCATCCTAGATAATCTGCTTGCTACCATTTCAGACAAAAATAAACAGGTTATTGGCAGTTTGCAGCTAAACCCTCCAGGAGAATTGCCGGACACGGTATATCATTTTGAGCCACTACCCGGCAATACTTACGTTATCAATACCAGCAGCCAATTAGCTAGTTTGGCAGATCCGGATGGTAACTATCTTAAATCACTACTATCAACATACTCTATTGTTGATATTCGAACCGCCGATGGCTTATTCGTCGATCATATTTACTTGCCAAATACCACTGAGCAACGAAAAATGGTTCGTATGACGTCCAGGGCAACCTATAGCTCAACGATCCACTACAGCGGTCAAGAATTCATCATTACTCAAGGAAATACGGTACAATTCCAGTTCTTTAATGGTCGTTGGTATCGTAGTGGGGAAGTAACAAATCAATGGTTAATTTACTCGCAAAATACTTGGAGTATTGATCTCCCTGCCGAATGGATAAAACCCGGTATGACCATGGCTTTCACCAGTGGTTCGTTGGTGGGGCAATTGAATAATATCCGAGTTGGTGCGCCCACAGAGCTCATACTTAACACGATCGACATCGGTATGCTCACAACTCCTCGTAACTCGTTTCGTTTTGCAAAACAGCCTGATACCCACAGAGAGTATTTTCAGACAGTTCCTGTTTCGCGGATGATAGTGAATAATTATCAATCAATACATCTACAGGAAGTTATGCTTCCTACCGGAAATTTATTGATCAATTATGACCCTAGCATAGGGGATTGGCACAATGGCACTATGCGACAAAGTATCGGTAAGGAACTTATTTCCTTAGGAATAAATCATGCAAGCTATGGGCTTAATTCTACCGCGGGGGAAGGTGAGGATTCTCCCTTTACCGTTGCTCAACTCTCGGCTCATAACAGTATAGGGCGTTATTCCAATGGTGTTGTTGTTCATGGCGGTTCTGGCGGCGGGAGTATCGTCACGCTTGATAATTCACTTGGCAACGAATTTAGCCACGAAATAGGTCACAATTACGGGCTAGGACACTACCCTAACGGCTTTAATGGATCTGTGCACCGGGGTGCAAGCGAAATCAATTCCACTTGGGGATGGGATATGGACTTACATAAGTTCATACCCAATTTTAAATTGGATGTAACCAATCAGCCTTCCTGTTATGAAAATACCTGTGAGCTCCCATTCTATGGACATTCTTTTGGGTTTGATCCTATGGCGGGTGGCGAGCCAATGACATCACTAAATAATTTTACATTACATACTCCTTATACTGCGACGCTCGTGCAGCAGTTTCTGGAAAGCAAAGCAATTTTCTCCAGTGATTCACCCACAGGTTTTAGTAAATGGGATGAAAAACAAAAAAGTATGGTTCCTTACTTTAATCGGGTTGATATTGATAGTCCAACGACTGTTCCCATCAGCGATCTCAGTGCAAATGGTATTGCTGTTCTACTGAATAAATACAGAGTAATAAAAATCGCAATGCAGGATGGCCATTGGACTAAAGCAATTGACGTTCCAGAAGCAAGTCAGAATAACAAGCAATGCATCATATTAATAGATCATAGGGCTGGATATAATAGTGAACTTTATATAAACGGTCAGATAATCACGGTAACAAAAGGCTTCAGAATGGGTTACCTGTCAGACGGGCAACGCTGGAATGAAACAATTTTGCTAGACTCAACTTTAACGAGAATTACCGCATCAAATCAAGACCTAAGTGCCCCCGCGCTGAAAATTTTGCTAACCACATATAAGGTGCTAAATATTGCCATGCAGGATGGTAATTGGGCCAGCGAAGTTCACATTCCTCCTGCGTCCCAAGATAACAATCAGTCTATATTAATAATTGACCAAAGCGCTACCTATAATACAACCCTTTATATTAATGGTTTAATTATAACGTTAGCAAAAGGTACCCATAAATATTACGTCTCTGATGGAAAAAGTTGGAGAGATATTGTTCAGGCAACAGATCTAAGTATTGAACGAGTTCCTCAGTTAAAAGGTGTAGCAGTAACAACACTGATAGGATATTACGATCCTGAGGGAGTATTAACAAGTTATATATTCCCTGCCTTGCACGGCGCATATGGATTTATTTATTCAGATAACACTAATATTCTAACGAGCAGTGATATGCAGCTATGGGTCGAGTCGGCAACAGGAACCCTTCGCTTCAAACTTCATAACAATCGTCTCGCTACTAAGGTGATGAATAAATTCCATATTAATATTCCAGCATCGACACAAAACCGGACGGTATCTATTGTTCGTAACGGAGTGAAATTAGTTTCACGTACGATTACACCAGCAACGGAGACGTTAACTTACACCATCAATGGAGAATAGAATCCGGCATATTTACGATCCGCCTGTTCTCTCAGCTACTGACGGTTGTGTAGAATTAGCATAGGCAAGTCAGCAAAAGTTGTGCTGCCGGTTTTTTAGGCAGCCAACAAATAAAATTGTTCCACCAGTGATATCCTTCTCCATCTGAATGTAGGAGTTGCCCTTTGCGTTCTGTCGCATTAACAGTGAAAAGGCAGCAAAACACGGCCAAGAACAAGCAATCACATCACTATTTTATTGATATTAAATCAGATTTTATAAATTATTTTTGTACCCGACTGGTCACTCCATTGGTCCGCAAGCAACCGGTAAACTCACAAGTGAAGGTGTTATCACCTGTCTTGACAGTAGACCAAATGGACTATGTGATCCTGACAAGCACGTATGCTAAAAATCTCCGTTCAGATAACCAGGTTATGGGTGAGAACCATCTTCGTGGCGAACTGGGGCGGCGATTGATTTCTTTATCCTAGGGACCTAAGGTCATCTCCTCATTAATTCCAGTCTTTCTTTCCCTTTGAGATCTTTTTCGGTTTTTGCGTTAAAGCCCCGAATTCTCCCCACCTTACCCCCTTTTTCTGTGGATAAGGCTGTATCTTGTGTTTCTCATCTCATCTTCATACACTATGATGTGCCGAGAGGCACAGGGTCACGGCATGACGGGCGTCGGTTGTGGCCCTTTCTTGTTTTCTTTGCTCGGTATTTAATCCATTATAGAAAAATAACCGAATGATCCCGGTTCCGATCAGGGAATTATTGCGCTCGGCTGAGCGTGACTTTTACGGCACAATGGTGATAACACTTGGCAATATTGAGGGCGCGTTGTCACATGACGGGTCATCAGTCCGACGATCGCGGAGATTAAAAACGTGAGCCTTATACCCCACGAACCGGAAAACTTTTCGCGTAGCGCGATCGGCAGTTATTTTGACTGGCAGGGCGCAGCCGAACTGCGCAACATGGCGCTACGGGCCAATCTTGGTACGCCGGCATACCTGTTAGCCCCGGAAGTGTCGGTGCTGCTCGGGTATTTTGCTGACTTACATCAACGGTTGCTGATGGAAACGCTGTGGAATACCGGGGCCCGGATTAATGAAGCCCTGTCCATCACCCCGGCCGATATTGAGCTGGACGGAGGACGTCCTTTTATTGTGCTGCGTACACTCAAGCAGCGCCGGCGTAAACCGGGCCGGCCCACGAAAATAGAACAAGTTCAAGGATTTGACCGGGCTATCCCGTTATCGGACCAAACTTATACGCTTCGTTTACGGGAATACCTAGCCACATTCAAACCCAAACGACATGAACCGTTGTGGCCGATCACCGATGACACGGCGCGTAACTGGTTGACCCGTGCGGTTGACAGTGCCAAACGTGATGGGATTGTATTTCGGGTGGATCCGGTGACCACCAAAACTTTTCGGCACAGCTATGCCATGCACCTGATCCAACACAGTGTGCCCTTGAAAGTGGTTCAGGCCTTTATGGGTCATAAAGAACTAAAGAGTACCGAAGTGTATACCAAAGTATTCACCCTTGAGGTTGGCCAGCAGTTTGGTGTGCGGTTCAGTATGAATGCTGATGATGCACGACGGCTGATCTGTGCTATTCCCATGAGCAGTGATGGTGAATTCAGGCCTGTCCCCATCGATGTTCGCAAGGAAATCGTGAAATAAAAAGCAGTTAGTTATTGATTAATATGAACATTATACTTAATACTTAATACTTAATACTTAATACTTAATACTTAATACTTAATAGATGATAATTCATACTTATGATGTAATACGAATAATTGACCTAACAGAGGGTGGATGATGATCACGATTGTCGGATGTAACAAAGGTGGCGCGGCCAAGACCACGACTGCCATCAATATCGCCATTGGCCTGGCACTGCGCGGGGAAGACGTTTGTCTGGTTGACGCAGATGTTCAGCGCTCCGCCTCTCGCTGGTATGCCGAACGGGAGCTATCGGGACTTATACCGGCCATCACCTTGATTGAGAAACGTGACAATATCTCCCAGACGCTAAAAAGTCTGGATAACCGGTTTGGTCAGGTTATTGTCGATGTCGCTGGCCGTAACAGTCGGGAACTGATCACCGGTGGTACCGTTGCCCATCAAATCATTGCGCCTCATCAGTGTTCCCAGTTGGATCTGGATACGTTGATGGAACTTCAGCAGCAGCTGGAGAGTATGCGAGATTTGAATCCCGAATTAAAAGCTTGGTGTTATCAGACGATGGCGACAACTAATCCCTTGATACGGGGTACGGAACGCAATGAGTTTCTCGAGTATGTGAAAGAGTTCGATGGGCTGGTTCCTCTGAGTAGTGTCGGGTGCTACCGAAAAATTTATCGTGATGTGATGTCCGATGGGCGCTCAGTACTGGAAACCGACAATGACAATGCCAAAGCGGAAGTTTTGGCTTTGTTACAGGAGGTTTTCTGATGGCACTTAAAAAGCCCCAGTTGCGTAAAGAAGTGACTGAAGCAGACGCCGAAGCACTGGCGAACCGGTTGGCTGACAGACCTTACGGTGAAGAGAAAAAACCGTCCTTACAGCCTGAAACGCTAACCAGAACTACTATATCGTTACCTGAAGGCTTGCTGCGTGAGCTTGAAGATAGGGCTCTGGCCAATAAGCGTGCGGGAGTCGCGCCTAAAAATGTCAGTGCGTTGGTTCGCGAAGCCCTAGACGCGTATTTTAAAATGGAGTGATAAAACATAGAGTATAAAATAATAAATATGAAGTATGAAGTATGAAGTATGAAATTTTGGGTGTTAATAGTTTACAAGATTTTTGGCTTGGAGTGTTTTTCTAAGCCTTAAATTGGGCTAATAGTGTGACAATCTACCCTCAATATATTGAACGGTGTGTGACATATTGCCTTGAGCAACCAGGATTTCTGGATGACTGTGACATATGACCCTCACTCTGGTGAGCGATGTTAGATAATTGCTATATGTGCTGGTCTTTCATGGGGAAAAAAAAACTGCCGACGTACACATGGAGGGTTATTTGTCACACTTCAGTGTAGGAAAATACGATGTGAGTCGTCATACGACCTGATTTTTTTTCAATATAATCAAGACTTATTGGCGTTCGTTTATTGATCTCTTCGACAATTGGATTGAGGAATCGGCGCCTGAAATCAGGCATTCGCGTATAGCTCTGTGGCAATTGATAGCGTTCAATCATCCATTTCACCCCCAGAATAGCGACCCCGGTCCCATCACTTCTTCTGTATTGGCATAATGACTCATAGAGTCGCATGGCATAGGGGCTGGTGATCTCTTTCGTTTCACCGAGACGAAACTGCGTAAATCGATTTTGTAAACCGATAAAGAAGGGAATGAGATACGGGTTTAAATGTACGCTGTACACGCCCCGAGCCGGACTGTGCGCACGCTTAATAAACCATGGATAGGACTCATAGCCTTTTTCATCCCCAAAATCCTCCTCAGGTCTATAGAACGTGACCTCTTTTCCGACAAAGTTTTTCAATGCATTACGAATATCTTTGCTGGCTTCCGCTGATGTTAAATTGAATATCTCGGCGTATTTTGACACGGCAATTTCACAGATGCCGTTATGCTGATCAATTCCTTGGACACTGTCCACTTTTCGGATCTGGTCAACAAAAAGATAAAGCATACGTTTCTGGTCTCGAGACAGGCTGTATGCGGCTTCGGTCAGTTCATTGGATTGAACGATACGTTGGCCAACTTTACGGGGCTTATTTTTTAATTCAGGCGCCATACCCATCTTTATCTCTGTGATAACTGTGACATGTCTGGATGTTGTCACGGGTGTGAGTCTCTGTCAAATTCCTGTGAATAAAGTCTATTCGTCAGGGCAATTTGTCACGGTTTTCAGGGCAAATTGTCACGATTTAACCCTGTGTTGAGGGTGATATGTCACGGAATGAGGGTGATTTGTCACGCTGGTTCTGCTGAGAGCCCCGTAATATAAAGCCTTGGAGTTCCTCTAAAAAGGTTTAAAAAGGATCTTAAAAAGATCTATTAAAAATAAGCAGTGTATATGTGTGTAAGTCGCGATTTAGGCAAGAAAAATACAATAAAGATGTCGCTATCCGGCGAAGCCGGATGCTTCTCTCTTATTCGCTTCGCTTTTATGCTTCCTCCCTATGGCTACGCCTTCGGGCAATACAACATGACGACTTCAACATCACCATATATTCCTTAACAATAATGTCCAAAAGCAAATCCTATTTAAACTTTAAAACCTTCTCCGAAAGATCTCTGTAAATCCTGACTTACAGCCCCCTAAGCGCTGCCAGCAAGCTGTCCGCACTAAGGCCCCGATACATCGCGGCTATGCCGCGCTAACGGGGTTAAAAGGGCTTATATCACTCCTTCATTGGTAGTCAGTCCGCAGGGCTTAGCAGGGCGAAGGGGGGGTTAGGATCTTTGATGATCCTCTACCGGCTTACGCCGGGTTTCAGCGGATTCGCTTCTGTGACACATGTTTCTTCAGATCACCGCTTTACATGCGCTAAGCGCATAAAGTCAGTGCTTCGATGGCGTTAAGGCGCTCTATCTGCGATAAATACGTTCAGATGAGCAATGAGGTTCTGCCCTAAAATGACCGTTCATCTATTTATTCTCGTTGTTTTCAGTCATGTCTTTTGTCTTCTTCACTATACGTATTACGGTTCGGTATGGAACCCCGCATAATCTGGCCGTATCGCGGATGCTCTGCTTGTTTTTAATCCTCAACTCAATAATCTTGTTGTGCAACAGCCGGTCAGCTTGTCGTCCCCTAAATTTCCCAGCCACTCTGGCTTCGGTTACCCCCTCTTCCTGACGCCGGCGTCATACTTTTACTGACTGCATTAATCTGGGAGTAACATCACATGAACAAGATCAGAGTTGTTGGTATCGATATCGCCAAATCTGTTTTCCAGGTATGTGTCTGGATGGTTGATAGCTCTGTTGCCTGGAACAGAAAAATATTGCGTCAGAAATTGCTGGATACGCTTCGCCAGTTTGAACTGGGTACTTTACTTGCTATGGAGGCCTGTTCAACCTCTCATTTCTGGGGGCGAACACTCAGTTCTATGGGATATAGCGTAAGACTTATGCCATGCCCCGCATGTGTGAAAGCGTTTGTCAGAAGCCAGAAGAGCGATGCACTGGCAATCTGCGAAACAGCATGCCGCCAAGGCATTCACTTTGTACCGGTCAAAACCACGTAACAGCAGGATATCAAAGCGCTGCGGAATACCTGTCAACTCATGGTTGAGCAGAGAACCACGCTGGCTAACCAACTTCGTTCTCTGCTCGCTGAATATGGCCTCATTATTCCTGTCGGGATCCAGCGTCTTCAGCAGCAATTACCAGAACTTATTGAAGATGCGTCTAATGACCTGACATTCACGCTTCGCCGTTACTTTATTCATTGCGGGAAGATATGCAGGCCCTGAATTAACGGATCACGTGTCTGGATAGCGAAATTGCTGCGGCATTTATCAGTGAGGTGGATGCAGTACAGTTCTCTAGTGGTAGAGAATTATCCGCCTGGTGCGGTCTTGTTCCACGGCAGCATAGTTCGGGAGGAAAACAAATATTGTCCTCTGTGACAAAAAATGGCAATCGTAGCCTGAGAACATTAGTCATCCATGGTGCGGGTAACTTTACCTACTTATAACGCCGGATATATGGCCGTAAACAGTATCGAACCAGTACTTGCCACACACGGGGCGTCCATATATGATCAATTAAAACTGGTCACTGTATTAGACTGTTCATAGAATAGTCGCTCTAATTCATTTGATGTTAAGCTACATAACCGCCATTTTGTTTTTATTAAAGTTAATTAATTTATATAAAATACATCTTATTAATTATTTTAATAATTACTAGAGTAGCTCCTATTCCGCAGGTTATGTGAAATTTATCATTTCATTTTATATAGTCATTATAATATAAAATGCAGGATTTTGTGTAAGCCCTAGCTGGACCCCGATTCAATTGTTGTCTATATTAATAATAACTGTATGCCATACGGTGTGGCAGCGCTACTCACGCTGGTCTGGGAGCAGACAATCTACCCAAGGATTTTAAATGGTCATACAACCGAAAATCTGTTACGGATACTATAAGTGGCGATGTCCTGCTAAAGGCGATCTATATCAATTAATAATTCAACATAATATCTATCACTAGATATAAACGGGGTTTTATATGTTTAATGAGAGAGATGAAAAAAATAATTGTAACGATGGTTATAATGTATATTCAGTGCCATCTTGGGGGCCAAGTATAACTTCATTTTTCCAAAAAAATGAAGCTGAATTGCTTTATGTTGAACAGATGATCCCATCCGATGGAGATAAAGTTTATATTTACTGGAGTGGCTGCAATTTTTATTTTGGAAAAAGAGGGGGGTACGCAGGTCTTCAGCACCAAAATGATAACGTTCTCGCTGGGCAGGTTTTTAGAAGAAACAATATTTGCTCTATTTGGGATTTAGCTGACCAGGATCCTTCGCTTCCTCCTGAAGTTAATCTGACATATGGACTGCCAGGATTGTATTCCAGTCATTTTGGTGGCGAAGGCACAGGTCTACACACTTCGCACCCTATGCCCTGGGTTCAAAACCAATGGTACGCACTGGTAATCAGGCGGTGGGATAATCCAGTTGGTTCAAATAGTACTGGTATGGCAATGTTTATGTATTCGTATCTAGATTCGAAATGGACTCATTATATGTCAGCTGATGTCCCTGGAGAGAACCTTCCCATTACGGGCAATAGCTGCAATGGCTTTATTGAGAGGTTTTCAGGAAATGCAGAATCATACCATGGCATTTATGGTAAGCATTTTAGAATGGATAAAAATGGTGTGTGGGAAAAACCAACAAACTATGTTGCATCTGCAGGGGGGGCACCTAGTATATGGAATGCCGAATTATATGAAAATGAAAATATAAAATTAAGCGTAGGTCCGTCAAATAATACAAACGACAGAATTACATTAAACCCAAATCTATCTTATAATAAACCAAAGCCAGTTATTTCACCCATAATTACATTATTAAATGCCTCATATGTAAAAGAAAGGAACATCATAGATGTTTCATGGGGGTTAAACGAATCAACACCACCTCAGTTAACATTCACAGTCCAAATAAGAAGGGGGGGGACGGATGGAGAGCTATTAATTAGTCACACGGAAACAGCTCCACATAAAAGAGCTATTCAGCTGAATGCTGGTGATTTGCAATCAGGTAAGTATTTTGTAACATTTGAATACTACGACATTTTTAATCAAAAATCTAACTTTGGATATAATAATTTTACGGTCTGACTTTTTACTAAAATGCCATATTAGAAAGTTGTTCTCTGCATTTTTTAATAAACGGACACGTTTCACTAATTATTTTCAGTTAAGACGCTATTTTTCATCTTACAGAAATTTATAAACTGTGGCGCGAACGATACGAAGCCGCCGGGAAATCACGGCGGCGCTGTGAAAAACACATGTTCTACTAATTGGAGTCATTGCCCAATGAAGAAATAATTACACTGGAATCTAGAGTGTTAATTACTAAGAAAATTTTTTATAACCTACTGAAAAATAATTTTATTTTTAACTAAAGGAACTGTAATGCGAGCTAAGCTAAAATATATGATTTTTGTACTGTGCGTTGTTGCTACTGGTACTGCTAATTCATCTGGTATTCCCAGTGAATGCATAAATGGTGATGGAAGTCTAAATGTGCCATGTCTATGCAAGTTCTTGTGCGAAAAAGGTGAAGGAGGACTTCTTTGTAAGTGCGATAAACCTCCATTTGGATAACCTACAAATAGGCAGCGGCGGAAGTTAGCAAAAGTGGCGCTGCCGGTTATTTAGGCAGCCAACAGATAAAATTGTTCCGCAGGTGACAATCCCTCATTTTGCGGATGTTGATATTGTCCTTTACGTTCATGTGGATTAATTCGATGCCAACCAGGAGCGTCTGTGCCCACCGGAACAATTTGAATCCCAGCATCAGGCGTATACGACGTTTGATATTTCGGTGATCCTGCTCAATCAGGTTATTCAGATACTTGTTCTGTCTGACAGTAATGGTTTCTTCTTCTGGTTTGTCGGCGTTGAGTGTAGTCAGCGCTGCCGTGTTGCCGCCACTTTTATCAAGGGTCACTATTTCAGGTTCATCGTGGTGTCGAATGGCTTTGCGAAAGAAGCGTAATGCAGCTGCAGCATCCCGTTTGGCGGTCAGCAGGAAGTCGATGGTCTGGCCTGAATTATCCACCGCGCGGTACAGATATTTCCACTGACCTTTGACTTTGATGTAGGTTTCATCCATGCGCCACCGACGACCTACTGAGCGTTTATGTCGTCGAAATACCTTATCCAGCAAGGGCACCAGACGGATAACACAGCGGTGTAACGTGGAGTGGTCAACAATAACGCCACGCTTTGCCATCATCTCCTCGAGATTACGCAGGCTGAGGGCATAAGCGAGATACCAGCGAACACATTGCGCGATAACATCAGTGGGGTAATGCAGGCGACGGAAGGCTTTTCGGATTAGAGACATGGGCAAGCAACATCGTAAAAAAACAACATGTTACCTGACGACGCCTTAATGCGACAGAGCCAACTGACCCCTAATTATCCTCTTACCGTACGTTTTCGTACGGTTGGCCCTCAAACCGCTGGTAGAGATGCCGGATTCTTTAGTCCTTCCAATAACATAATAATAATTAATGATTGACGATTTGTTAACATTATGATTATTTGCTGTTTCTGGTATACAGAATATGTAGTGCAATGGACTGAGGAAACTGAAATGGCTGCAAAAAACTGGTTATCCGATCGTATCAATTTAAGCAGACCCCATCAGGAAAAAATATGGGCTCAGGGAATAAATGATTTAACGATTGCATCCCGGACTGATGGAAGAGGAATTGTCTGCAGCGCCGGGCGGGAATATATCGATTTTATGTCCTGCTCTTATCTCGGGCTTGAACAGCATCCGGCCCTAAGTCAGGCCATTAAAGCGTCGGTTGATAAATTTGGTGTTCAGTATGCCGCCGCAAGAACCCGGGCAAAATGCGATATTTTTGATGAGCTCGAAGAAAAACTGAATACGATCTTCCTGGACTCCTATACGGTGATTTTCAATTCCGTGGGGGCCGCGCATCTGGCAGTCCTCCCGATCCTCGGCTCAGGAGAGTTGCCGGGGTATAGCATCAGCCCAAAAGGCGTACAGTGGATCGTGGATAAAACGACACACGCCTCGGTGCAAATATTACAGGGGATTCTGGAACAGTTTGGCCGTTACGACAGGATAAGCTTCACTGACCAGGATAAATTGTATACGGCATTAGACCTGTGCCGGCAGAACGGCAAAACGCCCGTGCTGATATCAGACTCCCTGGGTTCAATGGGGGGCAGTAATGATGTCCGTTATCTCACGCAATTAGCGGCAGAGTATCAAGGGTATTACTATGCCGATGATGCGCATGGCACCTCGATCATCGGGAAAAATGGGTGCGGGTATACGCTGCACCAGACGGGGGAATTCAGTGACAATCTTATCCTGCTCTCCTCGCTCTCAAAAGCGTTCGGCTCTCATGGTGGTTCGGCCTCTTTCAGTCACCCACAGACCGCCTCATTCATCAAAAAATATGCGCTGAATTATATTTTTAGCGGCCCTCCCTCATTACCCGGTATTGCCGCATGCGTGGCCTCTGCGGATATTCACCTTTCAGGCGAAATCACTGCGCTGCAAACGAAGCTTAAGGACAATATTCACTTCTTTGACAACGCAGTACATAATGTGGAAGTCAAAGATAAAGCTAGCCCCATCCGTACGATCCACATCGGCAGCGAAACCGAAGCCGAAGCCGTTAACACCTCTGGGCGACTCCGCAGCCATGGTTTTCTGGCCACCGCGGCCATGTATCCGACAGTACCTAAATCGGCAAGCATTATCCGGGTAGCCCTTTCTGCCGCGCATTCCATTGACGATCTTGAGCGATTCGCCGCGTCCGTGAATTTCATTACAGGGGGGACGGCATGCTGACAGAGCTGATCACCGCCTACCGCTATTCAGCGGCCTTGCATGCGTTCGTGAAGCTCGGGGTACCCATCTGGCTGGGACGCATGGGACCAATGAGCTTGAATGACCTGTCTGTAGCCAGCGAGGTGGAGGCCCATCGTCTGTCACGCCTGCTGGATGTGATGGCAGAGTGCCGTGTTGTGCATATTGAGGATGCGCGCTATGCCCTTGCAGATGAGGCCGGTGCCCTGGCGGACGCAAACAGCCTTGAAACGCTGTGGATCTTGTGCGAATTGGGCGAGGAATACTGGAGCATGTGGTCGGAATACCCCTCATCCCTGCGTTCTGTCGACCCGGTATCCGCTTTTGAAACCCGTCATCGAGTGCCCTTCTTTTCATACCTCCGCACCCGGCCAGAACTGAAAGGCACCTTCGACAGGCTGATGGCAAAAATTACCGATGAACTTTCCACTGAACTCGTCAGCCACATTGCGTGTGATGCGCAGGCAGAAGTCGTGGATGTGGGCGGAGGGCAGGGCGCGCTGATGAAAAAACTTCATCAGCGCTACAACCTTAAATCCGCCACGGTGCTCGATGTTTACCCCGGGAACAGCAGGAACGAAGCTGGCATCAACTTTGTGGATGGTGATTTCTTTACTGGGATCGTCGGGGGCAAGAACATCTATATCCTGAAAAATATTATCCACGACTGGGATGACGCCAGCGCCTTAAAAATTCTGCAAAACTGCCATCGGGCCATGACGCCAGAATCAACGCTATTTGTCATAGAAATCATCAAGCAGCCTGAGAGCAGCAAAGGCAAGACGCTGGACTTGCTCATGGATGCACTCTTTCTGGGGAAGGAGCGATTTTATGCTGAATATCAAGTGCTGGCGCAGGCGGCCGGCTTCGTCATCGACAGAACACTCTCCACCTCGCTGTCACAGTCCGTCATGGTATGGCGAAAGGAAAAAGCATGAATTTATACTGGATCGTCGCAAAGGAAGAATACAACAATGTGGCCGGGATTGAGCAGGCTTATGCAGAGTACACCCGTGAACTCGGGAAACGGGATATCGCCTTCAGCTTTATCGCGCTGGAGAACTGTATCGTTTCCTCTCACCCAGACAGGGGACTGGCGCTACTGTACAAAGACCAGCCGCTGGATGAATCTGCAGCGGCATTTATAATCTCCCCCGCCAACCTGAATGCCCAAGCCCGCGCCATCTCCTCGACGCTGCGCCATTTCCTCCGTATCAGAGGTGCATGCCTGCTGAACGACGGGATTGCCGGTATTGAAACTCTGGAGTGGGACAAAATCGGCCAGATGACCCTAGCAGCGAAAACCGGCGCGCCGGTGCTCCCCTTTAGCATGCTCGGGTATCACCGGCAGGTCACTCCCGCCATCGAGCACTTTGTTGCACGCTACCCCGGCGAGTATATTTTTAAACCCGCCAGCACCGGCATGGGTTTTGGCGTGATCAAGTCAGGGAGCTCTCAGCATGCGGTCAGCACCGGAAATTTGATTTCGACATCGCCTGTCGAATATTTAATGATGCCCTTTCTGGCTGACGCGTGTGATGTCCGGTTTTTGTTTATCGCGCAGAAACTGGCATTCATTAAATTCCGCAAACCCCGCGGGAAAGGCTATATCGGAAATGTCGCCCTAGGCGGAGAGCAGACCATCCTGACGGAACAGACGTTCCTGGCAGACTATGGCCGTGAACCATTTTTCCCGGAAATGCTGCAGTTGTCCCGGGACATGATGGCGCAGGCAGGCTGTGCGGTATTGTCAGTTGACTGGCTGATGAATACCGACGGTTTTTATTTTAATGAGATGGCAACGGCAGAAACCGGCCTGACGAAGCTCCCCGAAGGGATCAGGGCATTTGTGTTCGATCAGCTGGCAAGGATAATTCACGATAATCATGCATGCGAATAAAACGACCTATTTCATTTATCTGACGGTATTTCTCGCGGAGTTTTCATTTTTCTTTGCCCTCCCACTGCTGGGGAAATCACCAGATCTCAGTGCCTCCAGTGTGGCGGCCTGTCTCGCCGGGGCGGTCCTGCTGGAAAGTCTGCTTATGCTGACCTCCACCGGCTATCTTGAGCGCTTTTCCAGAAGGAAGTTGATTTTCGTTTCCCTGCTGCTGAGAAGCACTGCCTTTTTGACTATTTATCTGACATTGTCATTACCCGGCTGGCTGCTCTTCTTCTTGCTTATTGCGGTATCAAAGTCGGTATCCAAACCTTTTTTACGGGAGGTGCTGGCCGCAACCCTGAGCGGACCGCAGCTGAAAAAAGCACTCAATACGTTCTCGCTGTGCCAGAACTCGGCGGTATTCGTGGCGCCGATGCTGGCGGTAGCGGCGATGAAATTTGCATTTATCGGGACCGTTCTGCTGGCACTGCTTCTCTCCGGTGTCGTGATGGCCCTGATGGCGCTGCGACTCATTTATACCCTTCCGGCCAGCCATAAATCGTCCACCGGTTCGCCACTGGCGGATATGCGGGTAGGGTTTCAGTGCGTCATGGCCAGCACAGACATACAGCGCATCCTGCTTTCGTCGTTCTTCTGTTTTCTCATTATGGGGGTGTTCATAACCGCCACGACGCTGCTGGATAAAATCAATCCCGACCTCGGTGCATACTCCGGGGTATTTTTCTCTATCGTCGGCGTGACCATCTGCCTGTGGCAGGGGGGTGTGGCGAAACTGACCTCCTTCAGCGACAGGTACAGTTCGCAAATTATTATGGTGGGCGGGGTACTATCATCAGCCTATTTGCTGGGTTCCGTGTACATTGCCGTTACGGCGTTGATTGCCTACAGCATTTATGAGTCCGTGATCATTCCGGAGCTTTACTTTCAGGCCACGCATATTGCGTCTGGTGTCTCTGCCAGCGTGTTGTTCAGTTATATTCTGATTGTGTCGAATGCCGGTGAAGCATTCGGCTCCTGGCTTACCGGATTTGCGATCACGCATCTGGCTGACCACGTCCCGCTGTTTATCTTTATCACGGTGCTGAGCTCCGCGATGATTTCGTTCATCTGCCTGAAAAAAACCGACAGAAAGGAGGCTCCGTGTCAGCCATAGTCTTCGCCACCGGTGGAACCACCGCTGATGCCAGAACCGTCGAGCATCCATGGGAAAATTATCAGTTTGTAACGTCGGCGGCGGCGCAGGCGCTGCGCCCCCTGTTCACGGATTTACAGGTTCGCGCGGTCGCTAACTGCCTGACGGCGGGCAATCTGTGGGGCGGTTTTCTGTTTGCCCATGAAATTTGCCGTCATCTCGGGGTGAAATATTATCCTTTCGCCTCGGTTGTTGAGCATGACGCACTTTGTGAAGCCGTATGTGCAGGCACCATCGACACGATAATATGCCTGCCAAGCTTTGCTGAACGTTTATTGATCCCGGAGCGTAAAGCGCAACTGGCCTCCGTTAGGAACATTTTTTATCTCGGGGAAATGTTCTCCGACTCACTTGTCGAAAAGACGCAGAAGCTGCTTCCGGACGTGTGTATCAAACCTCTGGCGTACACGTCGCAGGAAACCGGTCCGATCGGTTTTCAGTGCGCGCACCTGAGTGGTACCCGCTACCATATTTATGAGCATGTCGACCTAGTTTGTTCTCCGGTCAGCGGTGAGTTCAGTGTAACGGTCAGATATCCCGGACAGAGCCATCTTCTGGATCATACAATGGGAGACGTGGGTATCCTCGAGCGCGATGTCCTGTGTCCGTGTGGCCATACAGGCGATGTACTGCATCTTCAGGGGCGGATCCCCACATCAAGAAACATCCTTGGCACTTCGGTTTCAATCCATGAGTTCGCCCGTGTGTTGTCAGAGGGCTCTGGCTCCATTTCCGATACTGATTTGCAACTGATTGAGGTCGATTACGAAGATCAAGGCCTGGGGCTTGTTCTTATGGTGTGCCAAAGAAGCCGGCTCTCAGCAAACACAATTGGTGATCGGCTTAAATCATCACCGCTGATCAGAGAATTGATCAGCGACGCCCTGTATTTTCATGTTTTCATTGCAGAGAAGCGAACGTTTCTGAAATCGGAGTTCACCCATAAAATCAAACCCTTCATGAGGACGAGGTGCCGGCCTGCTGAAGAAAACGCATCCTGCCTGATAATAAAATAACTAATTTATGTGTTTGATGCTCAGTCGAGCGAAAACTAACGTTAGGTGAGAAAGCGCTCTGTCGCATTAAGGCGTCGTCAGGTAACATGTTGTTTTTTTACGATGTTGCTTGCCCATGTCTCTAATCCGAAAAGCCTTCCGTCGCCTGCATTACCCCACTGATGTTATCGCGCAATGTGTTCGCTGGTATCTCGCTTATGCCCTCAGCCTGCGTAATCTCGAGGAGATGATGGCAAAGCGTGGCGTTATTGTTGACCACTCCACGTTACACCGCTGTGTTATCCGTCTGGTGCCCTTGCTGGATAAGGTATTTCGACGACATAAACGCTCAGTAGGTCGTCGGTGGCGCATGGATGAAACCTACATCAAAGTCAAAGGTCAGTGGAAATATCTGTACCGCGCGGTGGATAATTCAGGCCAGACCATCGACTTCCTGCTGACCGCCAAACGGGATGCTGCAGCTGCATTACGCTTCTTTCGCAAAGCCATTCGACACCACGATGAACCTGAAATAGTGACCCTTGATAAAAGTGGCGGCAACACGGCAGCGCTGACTACACTCAACGCCGACAAACCAGAAGAAGAAACCATTACTGTCAGACAGAACAAGTATCTGAATAACCTGATTGAGCAGGATCACCGAAATATCAAACGTCGTATACGCCTGATGCTGGGATTCAAATTGTTCCGGCGGGCACAGACGCTCCTGGTTGGCATCGAATTGATCCACATGAACGTAAAGGACAATATCAACATCCGCAAAATGAGGGATTGTCACCTGCGGAACAATTTTATCTGTTGGCTGCCTAAATAACCGGCAGCGCCACTTTTGCTAACTTCTTTACGCTAATACGACAGAGCCCTAATGAAAGAGTATTGTTGCGATAAATGGATTCTTGCGTAAAACAGAACAGTTAACAGCATTAGTGTTAAATGATGAATAATATCAGGGCACGGAAAAATGTTAACCCATCATTGATACATCTTTTATCAGCTCTCCGCATACCTCTGCCACGGCTGTTAGTCGCCAGCAATCGTCTTACAATGACTGCTATATACAATCTATATAGTAAGTGGTATGCTATTACTATATGCTTTACATATAGTAATAAGAAAGAGAGGTTAATCATGACGACTATTGATGAAACTAATATAGCCGCGACAGTTAAACGCCATCCACGCGTCGGTAAAAGCAAAGTGGAAACCCGCGCACAAACTACGCCGAAGAAATTTCTTTTCCAGCTGCGTGCGCGTGACAACGAGTACGGAGTAAGCGAAGAAACGTTTACCCGCCTTATGGAAGAGCTGGCTCTTAACCAGACTGAGCTAGTCCATAAAGCGTTACGCTACCTGGCGCACGATGTTCTACCAGCCTATGAACTTGATAATGGCCCACTGACAGATGCCCAGCATGCTGTCATTTCTAAAATGTCAGGTATGGAAATCTCAGAAGAAGATCTGGACTCTCCATTATTCAAATAAGCAGGAAGCGCATGGCTACTGATTTTAAACCATTACCGAAGCCCGGAGACATACTCTGGTGTAAGTTTCCTCATCGCGAGGACTTAGGCAACCCTGGGCCATACCCGCGCCCCGGGCTTATACTGAACGTGTTTACCGATATTAACGCGGTGCTTATTACCTATGGAACGTCACAGATCGGTAAGGTCTACGATGGGGAATTTGTCATTAATGAACAACTTGATACCGCTGGGCTTGATGTTCCGACAAAATTCGACTTGAATCGACTTCAAAAACTACCCTTCAATGACGTGTGGTTTGACGCATCACCTGGTGTAACAGTCAAGATCCCATTACCAAAAATGGGTGTCATACCGCCAACGTTTATGCCTGTCATGCGCGCCGCTTGGGCGAAGCGCCCGAAATAATACAAAACCCGGTTCGGCAGGTTTCAGTGTCATTTTCAGAAGGCGACTGCATTAATATCAAAAGTCGATAACACAAACTATTTTAGAAGTAAATAATGCAGTCATCCTGAAACTTGTGAGCATATTGAGTCGTTTTTGGGATGAAATCACCCACCTACAGTTTTCACACTAAAACTCTATTTACAGTAAAGGGGCTTGTTGCAAATAATGAGAGTCGGTGATTTTACTCATTGATGGGTGGAATAATTAGGCTAAAACCGTCTCAATGTTAAAGAGCCGATTCATAAAGGTGGATCTTTCCTGCACTAGACATTCAGGTTCGTCACGGCGTAGCCAAATATCAAATTGACCTTTATTCAGTCGTCGCAATGTTTCAAATCCCTGAAGCGTTGACCACGCTCGATTTGGCCGTTTGAACCCCCCGGCCGCTTTTACCAATTTTTTGATGGGTGCATGGTCAGGGGTCCGCTTGGAAAACGGAAAATATCCTACGCTAAGACTATTTTTTGTACAGACCACTATCTACTGAGCGTAACGAGCGGTATTTCCCTAATCCCAGCTTAAGATTGGTTCGCCAGACGTAATCTCCGCTCAGGTTGATATGTTCCCAACCCAGCGGCGACAGATGAGAGATCAGTTGCTCATTAATCGGGATCCCTTTTCGTCTCAGGGAATCTATGGCCCTTTCTATATATACCGTATTCCACAGGGAGATCGCCGCAGTCAGTAACGTCAGACCACTGGCACGATAGCTCTGATTCTCCAGTCCCCGATCTCTGATTTCACCCAGCCGATGCATAAAGACCGCTCGCGCAAGGGCATTGCGGGCCTCACCTTTATTCAGCCCCGCCTGTACACGTCGACGCAGTGATGGATCGCGAAACCAGTCCAGCATAAACAGTGCCCGTTCGATGCGCCCGATTTCCCTCAATGCCTTTGCAAGGCCATTTTGTTTAGGGTAACTGGCCAGTTTTTTCATCATCAGCGATGCGGTCACTGTCCCCTGTTTTATCGAGCTTGCGAGGCGAAGCACCTCATTCCAGTGTGTCTCAATGTCCTTAAGATTCAGAGGGGTTGTGGATATAACAGACTGAAGTCCAGGATAACGCTCAGCCTTTCCATGAATAAAAAGCCGCTTGTCGTGAAGATCCCGGATCCTTGGCGCAAAAGCGAATCCGAGCAGATGCATCAGCGCGAAAACATGCTCAGTGAAACCTGCGGTGTCGGTGTAATGCTCTATAATTTCCAGATCACTTTCGTGATACAGCAGACCATCAAGTACGTGGGTGGAGTCCCGCACGCGGCTGATCACTTTGGTGTAAAACGGGCTGTACTGGTCCGAAATATGCGTGTAAATCTGCACGCCTGGCTCCTGACCGTATTTTAAATTGACCTGACCGGCATAACGCCCGTGACTGCCAACCCGAAAGTTCTGCCCATCAGACGATGACGTTGTTCCATCGCCCCAGAATGCCGCCAGATGCCGCTGTTTCTGAGCATTAACCAGCTCAGCCAGTGCTGCTGAATACGTTTCATCCCTGATGTACCAGGCCTGAATGCCCTCGAGTGACGATTTTGTGATTCAGCCATTTTTGTCAGTCCCAGGTTGATCCCATCCGCCAAGATGGTGGTCAGTAACAATTTTCTGTCTTTCGGTCTGACGTTATTATTTTTGAGATGTGTGAAATGGCGGGTAAAACCGGTCCAGCCGTCCACTTCATCCAGCATTTCCGTAATTTTAGGGTGAGGCAACATACCGTAAACCAGATCGGCAAAAGGGGATGCTGCTGAAGGGACACTGTTATCCAGCGGGGTAATTTTCACACCTTTATCCGATATATCAACATCAGGCAAATCACCGGCCAGTGCCATCGCATTCACTTCCTCCAGGCGCGATGCCAGAAGCGTCATACGGCTCTTGATGTATTCATGGCAATCGGTCGGAATAGCAAGGGGTAACTGATTATCCCGGAGTGATTTTTCAAATTCGTCTGACGGGATCAGATAATCATCGAAATTCCTGTAGCGGCGCGACCCCTTTACCCAGATATCGCCAGAACGTAATGCTCCCTTAAGCTCATTCAGCACGCAAAACTCGTAATATTTGCGGTCAATACCGGAGGGAGTGATCACGACCTTTCGCCAGCTTTCAGGAATTAACCCGGTTGGTGCGGATGGCGGGACTTTTCGGAGTTGTTTCCGATACATCTCCCTGACGGTATCGAGCGCGTCACTGAGCTGTATTGCGGCGGGCGCAGCCCTGAATTGCAACGCTGACAGCATCCGGGGGGCATATTTACGCAGCGTACTGTATTTTTCTGTGATCAGATGAAGCGGGTCGAAGGTGTCCTTACGTGACAGGAACCGCGTTTCCTCCACGCTGTTGAAGAATTCCGGCCAGGGAAGGACATCTTCTATTGCTGCCCAGGGGTCTTCACCGGATTCTCTGGCGTTAAGTAATGCCTGCCCGACAGTAACGTACTGCTTCAGCTTGCTCTGAATAAGCTTTCCCGTTTGCTGAAGCCGTTCGGCCTGCGTACGTTTTGCCCTGCTGAACAGACTGCTAAGAATGCGCTCGTGCAGATCAATAACTTCGTCAGTCAGGGTGGCTCTGGCTTCCGATATTATACAAACCAGCGAGGCATAACGGCGGACATCCGTGAATTTAGCCAGGTCCCGGCTACTCATTTTCCTGCCTTCGCGCGCGAGTTTCAGTAGCCGGTTCTGGTGAACGGAAAGCGCAATGCCGTCAGGCAGTGCCAGCGACTCAATTGCATTTAACCGGTCGATATGTTGCAGGACATTTTTGCCATTAATTTTTCCCGGAGGCTGGAGCAGCCAGGCCAGCCGTGAAGGTTGTTCACCCTCAGATATCAGCAGACTGTCCAAAGCCGCTTTTTGCCCCGGTTCAAGCTGCGCGATAAGCGCAGAAAAAACCGCCCTGTCGGCAAGCGTTGTTGCTTCAGCAAGAGTCCGCTCGATGACATCAACAGAGGGGAAAATAACATTATTAGCGTGGAGCCAGGAGAGCATTTCCTCTGCAAGCAAAAAGCCTTTGTCTGTCCGCATGGCATGGGGGTAAAGGTGGCGAACGCAGTTTTTTTGCAGGGCCCGGTTGAAAGGGGTTAATTCCAGGTAGCGGTAGAGTTCAGCCAGATGTTCCCAGCGGGTGACCTCTCTTGATGCATACTCGGTCCACAAATCAGGATTAAGTTTCAAATGAGCCGCAAGCCGGGAAATAACCCCGTCGTGAGGGGACATACTTTTGTCGGGAGGAAACCCCGGCCCTCGCAAATAGCAGAGTAAAACAGCAAAGCCCAGGCGGTTTGCCGGTCTGCGGTGTTTATTAATGAGAGCGAGGTCATGTTCACCCAAAAAACACATGCGCGTCAGAAGAACGTCATCATCCGGTACAACCAGCAAGCGTTCTTTTTCTTCACTGCTGAGTATTTGTCTCCGTGGCATAAATGCTTCCTCTGCATATAGTTTATTTGAGTTATCGCTTAGTACTGACCGAAACCGGTCGGTTTCGTACATCTATTATCATTACCGTCCGAAAGTCAGTGAATTTACTATCGTACATGCGTTATGATTCGTACATCCTTTTCGTACAGAAAATATCACTATGTCACGTGTTTTTGCCTACTGTCGTGTCTCAACCCTAGAGCAGACAACCGAAAATCAGCGAAGAGAAATTGAGACGGCTGGTTTCGCTGTAAAATCTCAGCGACTGATTGAAGAACACATCAGCGGCTCAGTTGCCGCCAGTGAGCGGCCAGGTTTTTCTAAACTGCTCGACCGGATGGAAAATGGCGATGTGCTGATTGTTACCAAACTAGACCGACTTGGGCGCAATGCGATGGATATCAGAAAAACGGTGGAACAGCTGGCTGCTTCAGATATTCGCGTTCACTGTCTCGCTCTGGGCGGAGTGGATCTGACCAGCCCGGCAGGAAAAATGACCATGCAGGTCATCTCTGCTGTGGCGGAATTTGAAAGAGATTTGCTGCTTGAGCGTACGCACTCTGGTATTGCGCGAGCAAAAGCAGCCGGAAAGCGGTTTGGACGTCCTTCAGTACTGAATGAAGACCAGAAAACTACGGTGATTGCACGGATTAACGCCGGGATCAGTATCAGCGCCATTGCGCGGGAATTTAATACCACCCGGCAAACCATACTCAGAGTAAAGGCAGAACATCAATGACCCTGAGTTATCAGCTGGACGGTCTGCTATGTGCTAGGAGCGGTCATTATCGTTGCAAACTCATGCTCAAAAGATGACGGGTGTTCTTAAAGGGGATAGTCCGCATCCTGGATGCCTGATTTTGTCAAACTTACACAATCAATTATTTCAGCTCAATTTATGTAATGGCATAATCAGGTTGGCAAAAGTGAGAGTGAAAATGGATAAAAAATCTAAAAATCAGATAGTAGATAGTGACATTGCCCGTTTATTACTTAAACACAGAAAGGCTCGCAACTTGACTGTAACTGAGCTTGCTCAGCGATCGGGCGTCAGTCAGGCTATGATTAGCAAAGTTGAACGAGGTACCTCTAGCCCCAGTGCAACAATACTTAGTCGTTTAGCTAACGCGATGAATATTACGTTATCAAAACTATTCGCAGAGCTTGAACTGCATCAGAACTCACTTGTTCTCTTTGCTCATCAGCAACAATTTTGGACGGATGAGCAATCAGGTATGACCCGCTGGTCTCTTTCCCCTGCGGGGGCATGCCCGGAACTGATAAAAGTTGAAATCCCTGCAATGGGTCGACTTACGATACCCGCCTCCGCTAATGAGCACCTTTCCGGGCAAACACTGTGGATGCTGAGTGGTAGCCTTGATTTTAGGGTCAATCATCAGACCCACCATTTACAAGCCGGTGACTGTCTTGCCCTTACCTTTGCAAGCGAATACCAAATGAGCAATCCTGATAGCGAGCGGAGTTGTTCTTACATCGTCGCTTTTAGCCAAAAAAAGCAATGATATTTCCTTTGCCACAATGGTTACATTTTCTTCGCTATTTTTAGATGCAACAGGGGGTATGGCCTTCCCTGATTATCCCGCTCGGAACGCCCTGATACCTGAAAACCCATATGCTGATAAAACCCTACAGCTTGCTGGTTTTGTTCATTTACATCGACGCTTAAATCTGGATGCAGCGCCAGTGCATGTGAAATCAACCGTTTGCCGACGCCAAGGCCGCGAGCAGAAGCATCTACAAAAAGTGCCTCCAGATGACCCTCATGCAAAAACATAAATCCTAATGGCTGATCATCCTGATTTGTTGCAACCCATACAGGGGTTTCTGAAAAAAAGTCGACAACTTCTTTTTCGATTTCTTGTCGGTCATGAGCTGTCAGAAAATCGTGCGTAGCATCTACTGAGCTCTTCCAAATTGGTATAATTTCTGACGCTTCAGATGGTCGTGACATTCTGATTTCTAACATTTTTGAACCTTTAAGTGATCTTTACTTCGTGTATTAACGTACAAAATGAGACCACTTAAATTTACTATAGTGAAATTAAATTCACAATAGTGATTTAATCGTCAATTCTTTTATTCCTCATGAGTAGTGGTAACACGCTGGTTGGCTTGGCTCTATTCAGCATCTGCGACAAAGATCCTAGTCTTTTTTTAAAACAAACTTCCGCTTCGCTCAAAGCTGCCTGTCATGCCTGCTTAAAAAACAGGCTTAGCGTAGGATATTTTCCGTTTTCCCAGCGGACCCCATTCAGGTCACCAAGAAAGAAGAAGCGTATAATATTCGTTTCCAGGCCATTCGTGATAATAAATTAATTAATTGGTCGGGTATGATGATACCTGGTGAACATAAATCTGTTAATCAGGATGGTAACCAAATTAAGGTGAGCTTCTCTCGCCAATAACCCGTATTACTTTAGATCCCCCCGCCAGGCACAATGGTTGCACCTGGCTGGTAGATTGGTTATAATGTAACCGCAGAGAAAGGTTACAGCCTTTCCCTGCTAATCTAACTAACTGATTAGATTGCTTAAGTGAATAAGCTGATTACACAACATTAGTAATGACATCTTTGAGATAACACTGGCTAATACTACTGGAACCGCAAATTTCCCGATTAGCCAGATTTTCAACATCGGAATCCCATACAAGAAAACGAAAACAATAGAAACAAAATAAAATAACATTACCAAAAGTCGTAGGAATACAGAGCAAAATTTATTTTTCTGGTAGGCTGTGTATATATTACGTGTATGAGAACATACGTGATGAGTAACGTTTGCTACGTCGCCGATGGAAATTGAAAGTAAAACCATAGTATCTATGATGGTAGATACAATACCGTTGAGAAAGTGTGACATTAGTTATACGTTCCTTATATAATTGAAAATAGATAATTGTGTTTGAAACATTAATTTTCATGATTTGCAACTCACTGTTTAGTGATTGAAAAATTACAAATAGAACCAGCCGCCACAATATTGAAGCGTCAAAGGTTTATTTTTTTAGATAGAACTTCCGGTCATGTTTTATATATTATTCATCATCTTTCTCCTTTTACTGTTAATAGGTAATATTGCCAAACTAAGATAATAGTTCGCCGCCAAAAAGAATATTTTCTTCTTAAGGTGGGTGATCTATAAGATGGGGTGTATAACAATTCTTGGAAAGGAACAGTTATTGGAAGAATTTGTGCATTTACTTTCTTCTACTATTTTTAATTTTACATTAAAAATGCTAAAATGTCAATAATTTAAATTCATTTCCCTTAGGGAAAATTATAACATAATTGAAATTGTTGAATTGTGCAAAAAGTGCTATATTTCGGAGGTGTCTCATCACCGTCCTAGCACTTGGGTTTACCGGTAGACTGCCAAACTCGGACGAGTCCCCTACTCCCGCCCTGAATGTCTGCTATAATCCGTTCTGTCTCAGGGGCTTGCATACCGCCAGAGACAGACAATCGGGGCGTCTCGGGCGCGTTACGCTCCGATTGTCACCCTTTTTTACTTGGCTTTTCCCCCCTTTAGCGAAAACTCCCAAAACCCGCCGTGACCGATCACCTATTTATTTTCGTTGCTTTCTTCAATAGCCATTTTTGCTTTGTTGACGATCCGTATAACTGTTCTTTCAGATACACCAGTGAGCCTTGCTGTATCCCTGATACTTTGGCCATTTTTGATGCGCAGCTCTATTATTTTCTCATGCAAAAGGCGATCTGCTTGTCGTCCCTTAAATTTCCCCGCCGCTTTGGCTTTGGTTATCCCCTCTTCCTGGCGCCGACGTCGATCGCTGTAATCTTTACGTGCGATAGCGGCCAACATATCTAACATCATGCCATTGATGGCTTTCAGTATTGCTTGGGTGAACTCATCACTGGCGTTCGCGGTCAGTGCCATGTGACTTGTGGGTAAATCCAGGCTAACAACGACAAGTCTTTTTTCCTGGATAAGATGTTTTAGTTTCTGCCATCCCTCTTCATCCAGTCGGGAGAGTCGGTCGACCTGTTCGATAAGAATAATGTCACCCGGTGCCGCATCATCGAGCAGTCGTAAAAGTTCTGGCCGCTGGAGTGACGCCCCGGACACATTTTCGGTGTACCAACTGGCCATCCGAAAACCTTTCTCTTCCACAAAAGCTTTCATACGGTTTTTTGCCCGGAGAGCGTCTTGTTCTTTGGTTGAGGCGCGGAGATAGCCGTGAATGTACATTTTTTACCCACAAGTGACGTTTAGGTGATGATCATAATGTACATGACAGATAAGTGATGATCCAATGGGGAAATGACCATAATTTTAGCTATGACATTAGGGTATATATAAATGTCATAGATTTTGGGCAGGATGAAATTCATGTATATCTTTGTATTACTACTTTGAATTAAAAAACTAACTGGCACATTAAAATGGATAGACTTATAATGAATGTAAGATTATGTCTTACGTGAGGTATTTATGGCTAGGACAATGACAGTAGATATTGGTGAGGAACTTCGCGACTTCATAGACTCGCTGGTTAGCTCAGGTGATTATAGAACTCAAAGCGAAGTGCTCCGTGATGCTTTGCGTTTATTGCGTGAAAAGCAGGCTGAATCCCATTTACAATCATTACGGGACTTATTGGCTGAAGGTGTGAGTAGCGGTACGCCAGAAACCTGGAACAAAGATGTATTCCTGCAGAGAATAAGGGAAAGGGTTAATCTGAATGAAAGAGATTAATCTGACACCGAAAGCAATTGATGATTTGGAAAATATTTGGCTTTATGGCCAGATACAATTTGGTTTAGCCAAGGCGGATGAATATGTCGCTCGCTTTTCTGACATATTTGATATTTTGGCCAGACATGAAATTGGTACACAACGATCTGAGTTGGGTGAAAATATTTTTTCTCTTCCTATTGAAAAGCATGTGATTTTCTTCGTTCCATCCGAGTCTTCTATCACTGTAATTCGTATTCTTAATCAATCACAGGACGTAAATCGTCACATTACCTGGAGATAGAACTGCATCCTGAGTACAAGGGCTGAACGATGTCCTGATTACTCTTGACCCAAAACCAAACAATATCGCTAGTTTCAGAAACGTTATATCAAAATCCATTTATGCTGCTCTATATCAAAATGTAGCGACCTCACCCCTTAAGAATATCTCAGATTTCGTGTAGCGCAATCGGCATTCTTGTATACGGACTCATTCTGAAATGAGGATCTGAAACTAAAGATAAAAATCATCTTGTCTTTAAGTAAATATTTTACATAAACGTCTATATGTAGCATTATTGTATGTATACTTAAATGCTACATGTTGAGGTGTTTTGTGTCGGTAAATACTAAACAAATCTATAGAGTGGCCGAGCGCTCTGAACATATGCTCACTCTTCTGACCAAACAGATTAAGGAACAAAAGGAAGAGCTGGAAGAAACAACTTATTTCCAGACTTATGCCAAGGCTGCTGTTGCCAAATTACCTAAATTGACACGTGCAAGTGTTGACTATGCTGTCACCGAAATGGAAGAGCAAGGTTACACGTTTTTGAAGAAACCGGCTGGAACATCTATAAAATATGCAATGTCACTGCAAAATATTATAGATATATATCATCATCGTGGTGTTCCTAAATACCGTGATCGCCACGATGAAGCCTTCACTATTTTTGTTGGTAATTTGAAAGGTGGTGTATCGAAAACAGTAAGTTCGGTTTCTCTTGCTCATGGATTACGTGCCCACCCTCACCTACTTTATGAAGATTTAAGAATTCTGGTTATAGATCTTGATCCTCAATCTTCAGCTACAATGTTTCTAAATCACTCTCGTTCTATTGGGGCTGTAGATACAACCTCTGCTCAGGCAATGCTACAGAATGTCACCCGCGAAGAACTTCTGTCTGAATTTGTCATTTCTTCTATTGTGCCGGGAGTTGATGTTATCCCTGCTTCTATTGAAGATGCATTTATTGCATCGCAATGGAAAGAACTGTGTACCGAAAATTTGCCTGGCCAGAATATCTATACCGTTCTTAAAGAGAACATTATTGATAAACTCAACAAGGATTATGATTTTATCTTTATTGATAGTGGCCCACATCTCGATGCTTTCCTGAGTAATGCCATTGCTGCATCTAACTTGCTTATGACTCCGATCCCCCCTGCTCAGGTCGATTTCCACTCCACTCTAAAATATCTCACTCGTCTTCCTGAACTCATTGAGATGATTGCAAAATCAGGGGCTAAGTATCCCCTTCAGGGCAATATAGGATTTATGTCTAAATTGCAGAATAAATCTGACCACAAGCTTTGTCATAGTCTGGCCAAAGAGATATTTGGGGGTGATATGTTGGATGTGGCCCTACCACGGCTTGACGGTTTTGAACGATGTGGCGAATCTTTTGATACGGTTATTTCCGCCAACCCCTCTACCTATGTTGGTAGTAGTGAGGCATTAAAAAATGCTCGTGCTGCAGCGGAAGATTTTGCTAAAGCTGTATTCGATCGCATCGAATTTATTCGGATGAACTGAGGTAACCCATGACAAAAAAACGCCCAACCATCGGCCGGACATTTAGTGGTTCTCCTTTGTCCAATATATCAACTGATAATTATCGTCAAATATTCACTCTTTCCTCAGGGAAAAAAGCTGTATTCATGTTCGAAACCATTCCGGAAGAGGATATTGCTGAACGTTCATTTGTATCTCTGGCCACAAATGGCAGAGATCAAGCGGGTGTCACGGAGGAATCACTTCAGGACATTATCAGAACCATTCGTCTTCAACAATTTTTCCCGGCAATTGGACGTATAATTGATGGAAAGATTGAAATTCTCGACGGTTCACGTCGCAGAGCTGCCGCATTGATTTGCCATGTCGATCTCAATGTCTTGGTTACTCAGGATGATATTGATATGGATGATGCGAGAAAACTCGCCGCTGATATTCAAACCGCAAAAGAACATAATTTACGTGAGATTGGATTAAGGCTTTTACTTCTCCGTGATTCAGGCATGAACCAGAAAGAGATAGCCCAATCTGAACGCTTATCTCCCGCGAAAGTTACCCGAGCTATTCAGGCCGCGTCGGTACCTGAGATGATGTTAGAGCTTTTCCCTGTTCAATATGAACTAACCTATCCAGATTATAAATTATTGCTCGATATTGATGAACAATTACGGCTGCGTAGTCTCGAACTAGAGACATTTGTTGATTCTGTTAGGAAGCAAATAAAAACAATTTATAATGCCAGTGAACTAGTCTCTGATGAACTGAAAAATGAAATAATCAAATCGTTCCGACATGTTTTAGACGAAATTTTAGCTAAACCAGGAAAACAGGCTGCTGTTGTTGAAAAATTATGGGACTTTGAAGAAAAAGATAAATACGCTAGAAAACGTATAAAGGGGCGCGCTTTTAGCTATGAGTTTAGCCGTTTGCCAAAAGAGTTGCAGGTAGAACTTGACCGACTTATTTTGCACACAATGAAGAAACATTTATCACAGTAATTCTATCAACTCAGTGGCGATTTCAGCCTGAAATTGCCACTGAAATCAGTGCTGTAATCTGCTTATTTTCTTATCCAACCATAAAAGTTCGCCATCGAATAAAAATCATTAATTAATTGTTTTATATTGATATTTTATTTTTATTTCAGGGTGAAATCGCCAAAATTTCAGTGAGGTTACTCTACTGAAAATAGATAAAATATCTATGGCGAACTTTCTTATTGTCATTGCTGGTATTTATCGTGAAATATTATGCGTCTTTTCTTCCATCAAGTTAGGTTAAATAGAGAAAGTTAGTCACTGCAGATTTTGACAACAGATGTTTGTCGTGTCGGTTTTTACTACATATTAAGTGACCTACCCCCAGGATTAGATACAACGCTCACTTAGTAATGTCGGATCCTGACCCGCTCCTCGTATGTGATCCATTCATAATCAGGAATAACCGGCTTCATTCTGGCTGCATATTCTGGCAACCGGCAGATTTCTCGGCAAATTCAGAAGGAGTCATCCAGCCCAGGGCAGAATGGGGACGGCTCTGGTTATAGTGTATCCGCCAGCCCTCGATTTTGCACCGTGCATCCTCCAGAGACATGAACCAGTTCTCGTTCAAACATTCCTGCCGCAATCTGCCATTAAAGGACTCCACCGTAGCGTTGTCCGTCGGTGTTCCCGGGCGTGAGAAGTCGATCCTGATCCCTCTTTCATTCACCCACTTGTCCAGCATTTTCCCTGCAAATTCAGAACCATTATCGGTTTTCAGCAACTGCGGTAAAGGACGCCTGATTCAGCATCTCTGCCACTTCTGTTGAACGCAGATTCTGTCCCACGCAGATCCCCAGGCATTAGCGGGTGTAAAGGTCGATAACCGTCAACAGGCGTAGTCGTCGCCCGTCAAACAACGCATCAGAAACAAAATCCATGCCCCAGACGTGGTTTGGATATAAGCCCTGAGGCTGAGGCTGAGGCTGCGGCTGCTGGGCAGATTTATTGCGACGTGGCAGTTTGAGGCGTAGCGACAGCCCTTGCTCACAGTAGAGGCGGTAGATCCGTTTGTGATTGTCGCGCCAGCCCTCACGCCGGAGCATCACGTGTACCCGGCGATATCCGTAGTGAATTCGCGTTTCGGTGATCTCACGAATACGCAGGCGCAGTGCGCTGTCATCGGCAGCAACAGAACGATATCTAAACGAGCTGCGGCTGAGCCGTAGCGCAAAACAGATTTGTCTTTCGCTGGCACCGTATCGGGCCTGTAAATCCCTGACCCATTCGCGCAGGCGTGCCAGCGTCAGTTCTTTTTTGCCAGCACATCCTGTAGCATCGCCTTGTCGAGGCTCAGATCAGCAACCAGCCTCTTCAGCCTGAGATTTTCCTCTTCGAGCTGCCGCATGTGCTTCAGCTCTGAAGGGGAAATTCCGCCGTATTTTTTACGCCACGTGTAAAAGGTGGCATCAGAGATACCCAGTTTACGGCAGACTTCAGGTACCGATGTACCCAGCTCGGCCTGTTTCAGGGCAAAGACAATCTGTTCTTCGGTGAATCGTGACTTTTTCATCGGCACAACCTCCACTCAGGGGAGTGTTTATCATGCCGGAATTCTGTTTCTGAATGGAACAGGATTTTGGGGTAAGGTCAATTACTACAAGCGTTTCTCAGGGCAGTTTGATGGCTGGTCAAGTATGAGAGTCAATATTCAATGGCGGTTAATGTTTCAATGGAACGACGGATATGCTGAAAGCATCTACCTCGATCCTCATCAAGACACCTAGCAGGGGGATTTATGCTTGATACCACTACTCGCGAACCTACTACGGTAGGCGAAATTTTGCAGGAAGAATTTTTAACCCCATTAGCCATTGGGCAGGAAGAACTGGCCGATATTATGGGCGTGACTCGCGCAACGGTTAACCGTTTGTGCAAAGGCCGTCGTCGTCTGACTGTAGAGGAAGCGACGCTGTTTTCTGAGTTGTTTGAGACGACGCCCGAATTTTGGTTGAACCTCCAAGCCGCTCATGACCGTTGGGAAGCACGAGAAGCGCTTCAAAAACATAAGCGACCCCCAATGCGTCCTATCATGGAAATGTTGGGACGGCGTATCTCACACGCCTGATCCTGCCAAATAGAAACCGCTCCATCTGAGCGGTTTTTTTCATCCCAAATCTGCCCATTTGCCTTTATTGGCCAGAACCGGCGTTGAGCCGGCACTGACCAATATACCCCCCGCTTGCGACGAGCTTCGCTCGTGCCGCTCTCACTGCTGGCACTGATGTGCCAGCGTCTGGGAAAGTCAGGCTAAAGCCCGGCCTTTCTGGTGATCCCCTTTACTCTGGCAATAGCGCTGTGAGTCTTTCGCCGTGACAGACGCTATGCCGGGGCGCAGTCAGCGCAAGGGTTCGCTGGCGCCGGCTACGCCGCCCTTGCACTGCCTGCTTATACCCCGTCTCGGTCTTAATGTCACAGCGCCATACACCCAGCGCCGGCAAAAGCCAAAAGGGTATACACCAGAAGAAAGTCGAAACGAGAGGGTTTTATGACTACAACACTGAGAGATGCATTGGTCGCCCTGATTGGGCCTGAAGCGGGGATCACCCCGTACAGAACGGATGAAGAAGATAACCTGGCCCGCAGTACGTTAGCGGCCCAGGCTTTATTGAATTTTATGGATAACAGTCAATGTGATGAAATCGATGTTGAGTCGGTATTCAGTGATCTTATCGCTGATTTGTTTCATCTGGGATCATTGTTGCATCGGCAGGGGCTGTACACCGATTTTGGTCTGTGGGAAGAACGTGTTCTTGTTCGCGCGATGAATCATTTCCAGGCAGAAACGGGCATTGAGATTGATGTTAAGGGGGCGCATCCTGATGCCGCTTGCTCACTGCTGCTTTACATCAACAATAAAAAATCAACACAACACGTCGCGACAATGGCCAGTCAATTAGCCGCAGAGTTATCACTCATTATTAAAAATGTTGAGGGGTTGCCAACGGCGAATGCACTTCTGGCGGTTGTCAGTGAATGCCATAAATAGTCGTATGGCCAGAATAAGGGCATGCATTTAGCCCTTTCCCCCTTGTTCAAGACGGTATCAGGGCACGCATAATTAATGTTACTCATTCTGAGTAGCATTGAAAGCAATTTTACGCTACCAATAATACAAGTAAACTCTGTTTGGGTGTATTAATTGACTCATATTGAGTAATTAACATTGATTTCCAACATCACTCATCTATAATAAGACTCAAATTGAGTAACTTAAAAGGGCACTGAAATGAAACATATTTGCTGTGACGACGGCTCCACTAATGTAAAGCTGGCCTGGTTTGATAATGACAACCTCAACACTTTCCTCTCCCCCAACTCTTTTCGCCCCGGTTGGAAAATCGAAGGCATGGGAAGCCGACGCACGTTCAACTATCAAATTGATGGCGTGAAATACACATTTGATGACGTCAGTCACCAGGCAATCAGCACAACTAATATTGAATATCAGTACAGTGATACCAACTTGTTGGCGGTGCATCATGCTTTGCTCAACAGCGGCTTGGAACCCCAGGCGGTTAAATTGACAGTAACATTGCCTATCAGTGAGTTTTATACCGAGGACTGCCAGAAAAACACGGTGAATATTCAACGTAAAATTGAGAATCTTTTACGGCCGGTAGTGCTGAATAAAGGTCAATGCTTTGATATTTCGGCAGTTGAAGTGATGCCGGAATCATTACCCGCTGTTTTCTCTGCATTGGCCCGTGAGAATGTCGGGCCGCTTGAAACCTCACTTGTCATTGATTTAGGCGGTACGACGCTCGATGCAGGGGTGATTGTTGGCCAGTTCGATGACGTAACGGCAATCCATGGCAACCCGATGATCGGTGTTTCACTGGTGACGCAGGCTACCTTAACGGCATTACGTATCGCGGAGAGTGATACCAGTGCATTCGTAGCCGATACGGTTATCCAGCGTCGTCACGACCGGGAGTTTTTATCTCAGGTTATCAATGACGGCTCGCGGGTTGATAATGTGATTGATACGATTGAGACAGCGATCAGTCGCTTAGGTGACCGTGTTGTGAATGAATTAGCCCGATTCCGTCATGTAAACCGGGTATGGCTGGTCGGTGGGGGCGCCCCACTGATAGAATCAGCGATACGAAATGCCTGGAAATTACCTGCAGAACGGATAACGCTAGTTCCCAATCCGCAATGTGCCTTGGTCAATGAAATGGCGTTGTTTAAGCTTAAGGGGTAACAGAACGTGAGCGAGAAAAGCAGTGATAACCGCCGGAAATTTACCTGCTATCTGCAACTGGATAGTGAAGCTGATCGCCATGCGTTGGATGTCGTTGAGTCCATATCACAGCGGGTAAGGGGGGATTTCTTGCGTAATGCCGTTATTACGACAGCAGCACTGCATCAGCTCGACCCTCGGTTGCCGGTGCTATTGGCCACCCTGTTTAATGGCCAGTTGACGGCTGATCAACTGGTCAACTTGCTGACTCAAACTACCGGATGGAAACCCAGCCAGGCGGATATTCGCGACGTGATCGCCTCATTAGGGGCGGTCGACATTGCCCCTAATGAGGCGGCAGTCCATAAGGAAGATGAACACAACTCAGATGGACTGGAAAATATTCGTAAAAAGATGGATAAGCTCATTTGAATTGTAGAAAAATAAGCAAAAATTTCCCTTTCCATTACTAAAAAGGTGCAAAAATTGCTTAAAATTCATTAAATTTATGGAGCACAGGAGCCGTATTAAATGACTGGCTACGACTTGCGATTATGGCGCTCTGGACAATTTTGGACGCGAGATGAGGTTAGATCAATTCGCATCGGAAGTCGGTGGCGGCAGGAGGATGCTGCGGAGCAACTTGGCGTAACACTGCGAACCTATCGCACTTATGAACAATATACGCCACCATTAGTGGTTGAGCTAGGTGTGCAAATTTTATCACTTCAAACCATGTTATCAGAGTTGGCCAGATTGCCTTTCGATCAGGCAATAAATCGTTTGCGAACTCTGACGGGGTGCACTAAACAAGAGCTCGGGGTCATGCCGACTTATCAGGTAGTGATGCCATCGTTAGGGTTAAAACAGTGGCGCTCAGCTCTAAAGTGGACTCAGGTACAGGTTGCGGAAAAGTTAGGGGTCACTATTCGGACCTATAAGAGCTATGAACAAGGATCCTACAAGCTTCCACGGCGGGTTATATTGGCTATTCAGGCACTGACATTGTTGGTTATGCTTCCCCAACTGGCGAATGGCCAACCTGATGATCTCCTGCCACAACTCCGGTTGCTGCTACAAACCGACGGGGCATAGCCCGTCGTTCTATGGTGGCCAAACACCGGCCACAGAAAGGATACCCGACCTTGTCGGGTCCCCCATGGACGATATTCTGCCCGATCAACGAAATCCCCCTTACGCCGTGCCCTGACACTAATCCGGGCCACGGTTCCCACAAGGGGATGCTACGCCAGCCCTTCACCCGTTCGCACTCCCTCCCTGCGGTCATTCGCTTGCGCGTGCGGCTTCCAGTTCTGCCCTTGTAAAATCCGTTATTTGCCCGTCTTGGTTTAGGGGCACGGCGTAGGCCGCTACCTTAATCTGATAACTCGGAGCGAATGTCATGAGCAATTTTATCCCTCTTCACGTCCAGCAAGCCCCCGTTTACGTTTTGTCATTGGAAAGTACCCCGTTTTCCCGCTCGATATCTGACGATGATTGCTGTGCCTGGTGCCGACATCTTTTATATCGCCCAGGGGAACTGAGTCTGTGTCAGTTACATAACATGCATGATTGGCCTGCGAGGTTTAATGAAGATGGATATCCGGTTAGTCGCCAGTAATTACTGCCCGCAAATACGTGGGGGTGAGCCAATGCACCGTTATATGCAAGCTCTGGATAGATTGATTGAAAGTGGTGGCCAATATTGTCCGTTACCTCTACCGGATGACCCCCCTAAGAAGTTGTTCCCCGCTTACGCCGTATTATGTCGAGAGCGCCGTGATCGTAAATGGCTTATGCAGTTTGAGCGCAAAGAGCGTAGTCAGGCAAAACAAAAACAGCAAAAGAGGCGACGCTATCAGTGCCTGGTCGCGCAGGCAGAAATTGAACTGGCTTTTATTACCCCGAGTGAACTTGCTGCGTGGTACAAGCGTCAGGAACGGCAGGGAATAGATGACGATGATTTGGTCGAGATGGCACAGGCTTGGGGCCGCCAGTTTGTCAATTTACGGTGCGAACCCTTCTTCATGGGGAACCCAATGTGGTCTATTGTCAGAGAAATGCGCGAAGAATTGGGGAATAGAACGGTTGTAGAACAGTGGCTTGATTCACTTATGCTCTCGAATAAACTGGAGAATTGTGCAGGGGTGAAAGTGAAATTTGAGGGGAGTACAGATGGCGAATAGGCTAAAGGATCAACTGAGCTACATAAAGAATATCAACTCATACAAGCGCTGGCTGCGTAAGAACTATTTTTATGATTATCGCAACGACAAGCAAGTGATCTCAAAACGTTGGCTGGAAGAGGGGCCGGAAAAATACCCGTGCTATGTGATACGTATGTGTACCAGTTGCAATTACGAAGAGACAGAGCCATTTTTCATCTACGGCGATGACTTAATCGACATGAGCCTTACCATACAACGAATGGTTAACTCGAGCTTGTAGAAGCTGAAAAAGCTGTTAAGTCAAAAGGCTGTTGTGGCTTCGCCACTACGGCCTTATCCCTTACTATGCCGTATATCGATATGATTCAGCGTTGAAATAAGTCAGCATCTTCTAATTATATAGTGCTTCTCTCTACTATTTTTCTTATTCCTATGGTGGCCATTCTACCTGTTCGTTCTTCCTGTACACATCATCAAACAGGGATGGGGGCCCCTTCGGCTCCCTGTGCGCAAGCGCCCAGGTCGTCGCTTACACTCCAGCTCTCCCGCGCCATCGGGCGCAGTCCAGCTTCCGCAGAGCCCCGCGATGCGTGCCTCTGTCCTGTCGGATAGTACGCGATGCCTGAACGTCAATTGCCCTCGCTTGCAGCGGCCTCTGGCCGCGCCGCTTCCCACTAAGGACGCCCCTCCGTACCGTCGTGTCGCGGTGTGTTCATCCTGTCTGTGCAGTTCGGAACGCCATCACTCGGTAAGCCCTCTCGCGGAGGGCTGCTTGTAGCACCACCGCCAGGATGCCCGCAAGGGTAAATAGCACGCCGCAAGCGGCGCCCTTGCGTTCCTCCCGTCGTCGTTGCTCCTTTGCCCTTGCCGCGATAGAACTCACAGAGAGATGGACAACCACCGAAGGAGAGCAACCAGGATGAACACACAAACGTCAAGACCGCCGCTTCCTGAATCTACAGAAAGATATGAGGAAAAAGAAACCACTATGAGCACTCAGAACGGCATAGCAAAAAAATCGGCCCTAAGTCGTGCGTTCGATAACGCCATACAGGAGGTCGCAATGGCAGAAGAGGCCCACGCCCATTATGGGGAGACGTTTTGTTTTAGGGATGCTGTCCATTATTGGTTATTCAGTTTTTTCAGCAGTTTCAAAAAGCATTAAACCCCCTAGAGCCAGCCGCTGGCTGGCTCTTATCAACCAAGGAGAAATACGATGTATCAGACAGTGTGTAACACGAATGATCGTTTTAGCTGGGATAGCAATACTGAGGCAGTTTACTGGTTGTTAAGGGAAGAGACGGCTATGACCAAGCCAGCCGAAATTTCGTTGGAACGCTACATGGATATGATTGGCACGATGTATCCGCTCGACTGGCGCGGCAATATGGTAAACGAATCGTTCAAGCTGGCCGAAATGTATTGCGGCAATGTGGCTTGTATCTACGCCAAGGTAGGAGATCGTTATTTTGAGTTTCGTGACGTTGTCACTCTGAGCCACGAAGAAATAATCGAACGGATAGAAAAGGAGGTGTTAAGCCAAAACCAGAAATGAAAAAAGCAGACTTGCGTCTGCTCTCTCTGCCGGTTTCGCCCTAGGAAAGTTTAACCGGCTATCAATTATCTATTGGAGTAAAAACTATGAAAATTGACGCTCGTATCATTGCACCAACTGCCAGTTTTGTAAAGCAGCCCCCGAAAAAACAGCAGCGCATAAACCATCCTGCAATTGCTGTAGACGAGATCAGCCTGTCAAGCAAAGCGCGGGCACGCCACATTGCCAAATGCCAGAGCAAAAAAAGGTCGGTCAGAGTACCGGCAATGCTTATCAGTGAACTGGGCCAGTTACTCCGCACGCTGGAACTTAAACGGGCTTATGCCTGATTAAACGCACCGCCCCAATGATGGGGCGGTATTCCATCGAACAGGAGTGATGCAATGAATGAACAAACAGTTTTGAGTGCCACTTATCTGGTTAGGGGCGCACTGGATCGACGCGAAGATTTTATTAAGGCGCTTGAGCGGTCGGCAGTCAGTGAGATGGACATGATTGCGGCCTTGATATCTCAAGCAAAAGGGGTCGAGGCTGTCGCTGAATATGTCTCCGAAAATTATGATTTTTCGGGCGTTTGGTTATATGAAGTAGTAGAGCCTTTTGGAGAGGAATTAATCAAGTTTCATGATATCCCCCACAACGGATTGGCTGCGGATGTTTTGGCCGAACTGCTTTATGGATGGTTGGGGATTGCCCCAGATGAAAAAAACGGTTTCATCGATGCCGTCAAAGATCGCTATCTAAAGTCGTATTAATAGCGCGGGGCTGGGGATGTGCTTGCAGAAAACATCATGGTTAAGGTGATATCAAAATTGAGGAAAAAGTATGTTGAAATTTACAGCAAAGAGTATCAAACCGGTATTGGCAGAGATTAAACATCATGGTGGTTTATTGTTGGTGAAGAATGACGGGGTGTATGTCATGGCAAACAAAGACGAGCAGAATGGGGGCCATACTGTTGCTTATGCCGTTGGACTCGGTCCTGCTGACTTGCCAGACCGAGGTGCATTACATCATGCTTGCGCTGCGGCTTGTGGTGGGGATGATTTTGTCGAATTTCTGAGTTTGCCCCCTTTCATCATGTCTACTTTGGTGGAGGGCTATCACGATCTGATGATTAAAATGAATAAGTGCAACATGAGTGTGGAGTTGTGGCCGAGCGAAGACGCAGCATGAATACGTTGTTGAAAATTAAATAAGCGAAAATATTGAGCCTACCGCCTTCATTATGGGCGGTTTTTTGGTTCGTCTATCGGAGGATACCGGCATTGAGCCGGTACCCCCCGAAAACTCCACGCTTGCAGCGGGCAAAGCCCGCGCCGCTTCAACTGTTGCCACTGATAGTGGCAACGTCAAGGATACCTGGCTGCGCCAGGTTGAGAGTATCTGCATCACTCTTCCAGTCCACAGGCTGAGCACAGAGTGCCTTATGCCGTGACAGACACTAGGCTGGGGCGCCGGAGTCACAAGGGTACGCTTGCGCCGTTATCCTCTCCCGTTCGCACTCCCTCCCTGCGGTCGTTCGCTTGCGCGTGCGGCATGCGGTAACGCCGGATAAAGAGTGACACCAGAAACAAACTCAAAGGAGAATTAATATGCAACGTCTATATACCGGTTTTGGTAATGCGACTGTTATCCGTCAAGAACGCCCACTGACTAATGGTGAGCTAGAAAGATATGTACCGAGTGTTTTCTCGGAAGAAAAACATGAATCGCGCAGCGAACGCTATACTTACATACCTACGATCACCCTTTTGGAGAAACTGCGTGAAGAGGGCTTTCAACCTTTTTATGCCTGTCAAACTCGTGTTCGTGATGAAAACAAGCGCGGACATACTCGCCATATGCTGCGTCTACGTCGAAATGGGTTTAGCAAAAATGATGAAGTTCCCGAAATTATTTTGCTTAACAGTCATGATGGTAGTAGCAGCTATCAAATGATCCCCGGTCTTTTTCGGTTCGTCTGCAATAACGGATTAGTATGCGGTGATACGTTCGGAGATGTGCGTGTCCCGCACAAAGGTGATGTGGCAGGACAAGTTATCGAAGGTGCCTATGAGGTTTTAGGTCTGTTCGATAAAGTGACTGAATCACGAAACGAAATGAAATCCATTATGTTGAATAATGAAGAACAACAGGCTTATGCAGAGGCCGCATTAGAGTACAAATATTCAGACGATCATCAACCTATTACCGCTGACCAGATTTTAAATGCTCGCCGTTGGCAGGATAAAAATACTGATTTATGGACGACTTATCAGCGGGTGCAGGAAAATATGATAAAGGGTGGACTACATGGCATTAATGCGCAAGGTAAGCGCAGTAAAACCCGTGCTGTAAATGGGATTACGGGAGATATAAAACTCAATAATGCTCTTTGGAAATTGGCCGAAGAAATGAAAAAAATTAAAGCCTAATTCACTTTATGGCGGTGCTGATCACACTGCCTATAGGAGCAATTATGAGTAAAGAACTGGAAGTTAAACGCTGTCTGGTTTGCTCTACAGCACACATGACATTTGATGATAATACTGTTCTTGGCCTGTACGGTTGCCGGATTACGCCACATGCCAATTGGGTTTTAGAATATGAATATGGATTTATTATTGATTTGTGGGGCGGGAGAGTCGCTGTGTTGCGTTTGAAACGTATGGGATTATCAAAAACTCTCAGAAAATTTGTTTATCAGATGATGACAAAATATGACATTAAAATGATTCAATTTGATTGCGACGGTGGTGTGATTTCAGGAATGCCAGTCTGCAATTGGTGAAAAATATTTATCCATTAGCAGCACATTGAGTGCCGCTGATGGATATTAATTGATTCGAGACATGAATCTATATTGCATTAAATTTACCCTTTCTGCCGTTCACGGCATTGAGCCATGACCGACAGATTTATCAACTCTGTACTGCCACATTTGTTCCGGTATTTTCTACTTCTGCTTTTTTAATGCTTCTTACTTTCGATAATGAAGCCGCTTTCTTTTTTGTCACAGCTACAGATTTAATGGCTTCCTGAATAGCTCTTTCACTGACAACAATTTCGCAACTTTCCAATGCTGATTTTATATCTTTAGCTGTATACCCTTTTTGCGTAGCCAAGATTAAAATTTGCTCTTTTAATCCTGCCAATACTTCCTTACCCGTGAGACGCTCTGTTCTCAAATCAGGTAATTCAGATAATTGTACTTTCGCTAATTCTAACTGCTCAGTACTGTAATGATTTTTTGCCGCCATATGCCATATTTCCCCATTCTAAAAATTTTAGGTACGACAATAGTATACGGGCGTTTCAAATCAGCACAACTCCGAAAAAAGTTCTCCCATGGTGTAATGACTTCTCAAACCATTTAGGGCAAAATACAAATATCCGGTTTCAAATACGGGACTGGATATCAGTAGAACTGCCTACATTGGCAGTCTGAGATGTCGTAATTCCAGCGACAAAGTCTTGCTGTAATGCCATTTGTAAAGGTACTGGTGACATATTCGTGGTCATGGCAGAGGCTTGAGTCACGATACTGGTGTTGGTTTTTTCAGACAGTGCTTTAATAAATGCCGCAGACCCTTTTCCTTTTCCATCCAGTAGGGTAACCCCACCACTCATCGCATTCTCGGCCGCATTCGCAAATGAACCTGTTAGCATGCCTTTGACGCTGCCGCTGTTAAAGACGCCTGTCAAATCGAACCCCAGGTTTTCCTGATTACGGGCTTCGACACTGTAAACCTGAACATTAAAGACCACTTGCCGGTTAAGCTGTTTATTACGGTCAGCGATATAACGGCCCACAGCTTCAAGTACTTGAGGTGTATCGCTGACCGTTAACATTCCAGCAGAAAGATTCATACGACCCGCTTTAGGCGTCAGCATAGCGGTTACAGTGGTTTTGATATCGTCATATAAACTGGTTTTTATCTTCGTTTCGGTCGATTGTGATGTGTTGTTATCGCCGGCAATACCGCCTGAAGAAGTGGTCCCTCCTGAACTGCCGTTGCTGGTTGTTGTACCGCTGACTGTCGTGGAAGAAAAGACCGTCATGTTATCCATAAAATTGACAGGAAACGTGCGTGTATCAATGTAAAAAATAGTTATTTTACCCTGCTCATAACGCCACGATAGTCCAAGGCGGGTAGTGATGTTATCCAGGAAGCCATCTAGTCCACCTTGCCAGAAAACACCATGCAAAGTGTTACTGGTCGTAGTCATCGGTGTAGCAGAGGGTCCTGACATTGAACCTAATTGTGCCAACGGGATCATGCCCGTAGTCGGATCAGGCGGGGGAATAGAACCGCTCATTGCCTGAGTCGTTGTTCCCCCCGAGCTACCGACCCCTTGGGCATCCGGTGTGATAAATAACGGAATTCGGCAGGTTGTAGAAATGAAAGCACCAATATCTGCAAGGCTAACGTCACCGGCACGACTAAATGTTGGTGCGCACGAAGGGAGTTGGCTCTTTTCGCTGCCTTTTCCGGTGATGGGAGTTGTATTAATCCATTGCGATGTCAGCTCTTGAACGACCTTGCCCTTTCGCATGTCCTCAATCTTGCCAGTAACGATTTTCTGAGTATTTTCAGTATCACTGATCTGAGTATTAATGCGGTCCAGACTTGGGCAGCCCGTCAGTAACAGGCAGGCAAAAATAGGGGCAAGTTTTACCCTTGGTTGTAGCAACATGTGTTCTCCATTAATTGATGTAGACGATTGACCCATCTGGAATTGATGTGGGAGCCATGAGTCCTGTGCTGAGTCCCGCGTGATCAAACAGCTGCCGGTTGTAGACTCGACCTACAAGCGATGAACTCAGTGATGCATTGATTAATGCATTCATGAGTCCAGGATAGTCAGGTTGATAAACCCATGTTTTTCCTTGGGTTATGAGGTTATTGACAGGGCCGAGAGGGAATACTGGTTTTGCGATATCAACCACGCCATCGTTCTGTGGGTGAGTGTAGAGCGTGTCGTTTATCTGGTTGATATAACTTACCGTTGCCACAGCTTGTGCCTGCGCCTCGGTGGTTTGAGTAGACAACGCATTCATTTCAGTGTGCCGGGGCGGGACGAGCGTCAATGTCAACAGACCGACCATAAACACCATCATCCAGTGCGTCATTTTGGCACCTCGTCACTGACGGTCACCTGACACTGCTGACTCCGAGTTCCTGCATACAGCGGCACCGAAGCATTCAGATAAAGGCTAAAAGCACCGTTCAGTGCATCCATAAATGTTCCATGGAACACCAGCGGAGCATCGATACGGTAATTCACGGAAGTTAACCACTCCACGGTCCAGTGTTTAACGTTTGGAAGTGAACATTTCGCTTCGGCAGACCATGTCAAAATTGAGTCTTTGAGGGTGCTACCCGGCGCCATAATCCAGACACGCTGTGCTTCTTTCTCACCAGGCGTGGATATTTTTGCAGAAAGTACTGTTTGGGTTTTCTTCTCTGGAACAGATTTTCCAGTGAATGGATTGCTTTTATTGACTACTTCGGTTTTAAGGGATGGTGCGGTAGTTGTTGTGATCGCGGAGGCTTTGGGTACAAGTGGGACTGTCGTGGATAACGTAGAAACAGAAATCCTTCGATTTGGCCAGTCGATTGATGCTTTTAGTTTTTCCTGCGTAAGCAAACTATTCAGTACATACGGCCACTGATCATTACCGCGCCACTCTAGTGGTCGCCGCACATCGGGCCTAATACCTAGGCCATAACTTTGTTGCCAACCTACTGGCGCTATTCGTGTAACTGCCTGCCTCAGTGTCTGAGCTTGACCCGCGCCCGCCAGCGCTGGAGTGCCCGGTCGTCCATCAGTAAAACTAACAGCGTGTAATCCAGCAATCTTCTGGCCCGACAGCATAGATGATTGTGATTTATTGGCCGCATTTAATACCGGTTTGTTTGCTTTTTGTGGCACAACCGGCAACGGATTCTTAGGTTTTAATCGGACATTGCTGACTAACGCCAGTTCAGCCTGAGCTTGTTGAATAAGAGGGCGCTGTTCTTGTATCAGCGTGGTAACAAATTGTTGTGCCGGAGTTGCAGGGGGCTTGTGATTCGTCAGGGCACAGCCGCTCAACACCATCGGCGCTAATGCCATGGGGATGAGCATTTTCATTGGCGTTTATTCCTGGAGCCGCGTGTTCGACGGGGTTCGTTGGCTATATCGAGGACTTTCTGAGCCAGTTCAGCGCTGTCGATTTGGTAAGCCAGGTCCAAAATGGCGTAAAGGACATGGCGACAAGCAATGGGCCGGTCGAGTCTTCCGGTCAAGTTTACGGCCTGTTCTGTCAGCATTTGGTCATGCTGAACACCCAGGGAATATGTTTTGCGTAGAGACATTCAAGTCACCTCGGTTACGCGGTGGCGTATGCAGGAAAAAAAGACCACCCGACATTACGGGTGGTCAAGAGGTCAGTGGAGACTGAGGGTGCTACTGGGGGTAGGAATGCCGGCGTGGCCTACAAGAGTTCAAATGGGAAATATATTGTGGGAGATAATCTTTACCGGTGTCGTGTGTTTTGTTACCCGGACTACGAACATCATTTTCTAAGGTAAAAGCTTGTAGAACAAAATCATCAGATTGCCATTCAATGACAGGGGGAACATCTTGGACTTGCTTTGACATCTATCCTCCGATTAAGCAGAGAAATACTGAAATCAAATACAACAAACTCATTAGTAGCTAGCGGATTGCCTCGATAAAAGCGAAGAAGAGTGCGCTGCGGACTTCGCCATCCTTTTCATCAACCAACGACTGGATCTGCTGGCGTTGCACGTTATTGAGTGGAATCTGATTCTTATCCCACTGACGTTTTCCGGGATGAATGCTGGCAAATGCCTGCACACAAACCGGCAACCGCATCACACTGTCCGCGACTGTTTCGCGGATAGGCGCGATTTCGCCCGCAAAACGTACCAGATGGCTGATGCCTTGGGAGGTTTCGATTTTAGATGAGTGATGAATTTCGGGATCGAAACAAATAAAGATATAACCAGGAAATAACTGCTCAATGACTTGTCGGTTTTGGCCCGGACGGTCGGCCCGAGGACGATAAGTGCGCATTATTGGACTAAAAGCCATGACATTAATGCGCTCCAGGGGCATCTGGGCTTTGAAGACGTTATCTTTTCCTGCTTTATGGCAAGCGAGATACCAGCGTTCCATGATGTTCCCCGGTGATGAGCGGAAGAATAATGAAAAAGCGCAATGTAATGAGTAAGCTCCGCCAAAATCGAACCCAGTGGATTCAACTGACAAAGACGAGCGATAGTGAAAACGTGCATCGCGGCTCTCCTAACATGCGCTTTAGCCTGGACTGTACCCGACAACCAAGGGCAGAGAGGTACCGGTAGGAAGCTACCAGGCACAGTCCAGGCTAAAGCAAATATACGGGTTTTTGGCGGGTGTAAGTTGGCGGACTTGCAAACCGTTTGAACCTGTACTTAAGTATGGGTTGAATGGTATTTTCAATTTAATATGTTGTAAATTACTTTTTAACGATCATATATCCTGACATGAATGTATAAAACAGTGATAAATAACTATTTACCCCTACTTTTTGATCAAAAGATCTGGGAAAGATCCTTTTTGCAGATCAATTGATCTTTAAAACTAAATAATCAGAATATTTGACTCCCATAGTTACTTTGCTGAGTGGTTAAATGTTGATCGATAACGGGCTAAAAAATTGAGTAATCGGAATGTTCTTGTTTTCTTTTCAAGCTAATTATGTTTGAGGAATGGTTTTTTTTACGGATTTTGTTGGTTGTGTTACTGGAGGGGATACAAAATAATCGTGCGGTAAGATAGGATACGTAAATGGTGGCATTCGGCACAAAAAGAGATCACCAGAGATCCAATTGTTGCAAGCCGGCCAAAATCCGGTAGTATTTACGCATGTTTTTGCTGGGGTTTCTTAGTGGCATAAGCATCTGAGCAGCTATAGAAGAATGAGTAAGGGCGATGTTTTATAACGTCGTTCTGTTACAGGATGGGGCATATCCTTAAATGTCCGGGGTTAGAGGCACCAGATTTATCGGGCCTTAAATGCAAAAACCCCCCGAAATCCTCTCGAACTTGGCGGGACGAAGGATATCAGGGGGTCACAAAGCAGGCGCTGGCCTGTGAGAGATTATAACTCATGCAATCTAGAAAACAATACCCATCCGCCATCTGTGTAGGATGGGGTGAATAGTCAAAGCCAACAGGCAATTCAGGTACATCCTGATCCTCTAAAGCGTACACGGCGCGGCGAATCGAACGCTTTGCGACGTGGACAATCTAAAGTTCATCGGCGTTATACACCCCAGTTGTGTTGCTCTGTGCCTCGAGGCATGGCGGCTAAAGTTGTGGCGCGTATGCAAAGCCATAATTGGCACCGCAATCATGATCTCATTGAACTGCGGCGGGAAGGTTATGTGCCATACACCAAGCGTAATGACCCTTACTTTACGCCAAAGGCAATGCGTATCTCGGCACGTTCTGAAAGCTGTGAAGCACTGACAGCGTTGTCAATGGCACTGGCTGCCAATTGCGATTATAACCCTGACAGTGATTACCCGTTCGAAATCATGGCCCCGTTTGAGCAAATTGCGGCCTCGATGGGGATGTTGCATGTTTATGATAATGGTCGCAAAGCTTACGACAGTCCTTTGCATGCGTTATCCGTGCAAGAACAACTGGGCTATGTGATAGCGCTTCACGGTAAAGATACTGACAGTGGCCAGAACAAGCCGCTGCGACTGTGGCTAACCGAGAAATTCTTCATTTCACGGGGGATTGCCGTTGAAGAGATCCGTCATTGGCTTGGCCAGTTCAAAACGTGGGCGATAAAAAACGGGTTGACTGAAAGTCTGCGTAAGAAATATGAACGGCACCTGTTGCGTGTTGAGCGGATTGGTATTGATCTGAATGACAAACCCTCTCTGAGAAATCGCTTGAAACAAATCAAGCGTTGGGTTGTTAGTCCTGACCTGGCAAAAGAGAAACAAGAGAAAGTGGCTCTTTTAGAAGGGCGACTGGCTGAAATAGACAGTGATAATACCCCGCGCCTCGATCTTATCCTGGATCAGACACAGCAAAATATACGCAGTCTGGCCAAGGCGAAACATAAACGGCAAAACCCGTATTATCAGTCGTATGTTAAATGGTCAACCAGTGGGGCCGTCATGACGCATGAAGTCGTGATGCAAGAACAGGCGTTGCAGAAAGAACAGCCTGGACTCAAACACAGTGACCCTGAAACCTATTACAGACTGTTGCTTGAGCGGGCAGGCATAATCTAGCCCCAATATCCCCCCATTCTGAAGCTTACCGTGCCTGGCGTGGTTTTTGTGTTGGCCAAAAGACTAAAACAGGGTGTTATTTAAATACCCACCGACTCTTCATTTAGCATTATTCTCCCGAATTTATGACTGAGAGTGACGCAATTCAGACAATGCTGGATATTTGTACTATTAACTTCGAGTTGATGTGCTTAGTTTCGTAATTTGTCTTATAAATATCATTAAGTTCGAATGTTATTACTGAACAAAAGAAGCCTCTAAATAGAGGAGTACTTTTCGAGCGGCTAAAGCCAGCTCTCTAAAGTAGCTCCCCTCGCTTCGCTCAGGGCAAATTACACATTGGCAATACAGAAAAAAGACAATAATAAGTAGCTCCCGGCTAAAGCCGGGCAAAAGGACTTCGCATAACCATAAGTTATTAACTAGGATTAATCCTACACATCAGTTTCAGTCGCTAGTTCTTTCTTTTGTCTCCGACCGTTAAACTAATTCATTGCTGTAAGATTAGTTAAACGGCTCTCGCACAGCTCAAGCCTCAAAAAGATAGGTCTAGCAGGATGGGGGAGGTAACGGGATTATGAAAGCTTGGAACCGCTACGCGGGTCACCGGCGACCCTTACCAATAGCGTTTATCTTTTACATTGTTGTCGCCTGCATACGGCATAGCCGTATTGATCAGTATTCGATCAATCATGAACGATGGATCGGGTTTAACACTGGTTTTACAGGCAGGCAAAGTGCTATTCCAAAAAAAATGACGTAGGATTATGGGTTTAGCCATGAATTCAGATTGCCAGGTTTCTATGTCCACGTTGTTTATTGATTTACTAATCAAACCGCGTAAAAGATTTACGATAAAAACCCGCACGCATGATGCATTCGTACAATGCCTGGTTGCATACGTGCAATTACACTATGCGAAAGAGCCTGGTTGGTCATTGTACAAATATGGTACAAGCTGGGGATGTTTATGCCAGGTAGTTACACGGCCCTTTCTTAGCTGGCTTGAAAAGTTTAGAGATAACCCACGTATTAATGAAATCCTAGATACTTTTTTACCTCATATTCCAGAAAATGGAAATGAGCTCGATCCTCCAATAGCGGTATACATCCCGCTTTACTGGTTCTGTATAACAATGCCTCCTGTTCGTGATCAAATACGGGACATGTGGCTGGGTAAGACTACTCATACTGTTTTGACTGCCTCACCGCCGCGCATTACAGTGCCATCCCTAAGGCCTTCCGATTACTATCTACTGTATGAGGGACGGGTTGTAGCTCAGGATTTACAGCAACATTTCCAGCGGTGCTTAAATGAGAATATCCCTTTTATTGGGGTGTGGCATTATCGACCTAAACAACATACTTATGCGCACAGGTATGACATTCTCTTCTCCTGGGAGCCTTTTATAAAAAGCCATCCCCATATATTTGATAATCCAAAGTACCCTAGTATTGATAAGGTTATCCTGCGGCGTATTACACAAATCCTCAAAGATAACAAATCATACGATGGTTTTGAAAAAGCACAGATACAGAGCCAGTTAACTAAAGGGCAGCTCAATATTCTCAAATTGAATTTTATGGCAGCGGAACAGCTGACTCTAGATCTGGTAAAGCTAACGCTGCAGCTGATTGAGGAAATGGAACAAAAGTTAGAAACTACCGAGGCTTTGGGAACAAAACTGGGGGTATTGGAATAATTAACTAGGGCGCTATTATCTAAGCGCCCTGGATATTTTTTTAACTATTTCTACGCTGATTTAGAAGTTCAATGGCGGATTCCATTTCTGCGTATAATCTCTCCAAATCACTTCCTTTATGTACATTAGTACACCAGTGAGACAATATTGAATATGCAGCACTTGGATCATTAATTTGCTCGTTTTTTCTTCTCAATTTATAAAACTGAACAAGACAAACAAAAATCAATGTAATAAATAATAAAACCAGAGTCGTTATAGTTGCAATGTGCACAAAAACCTCAATTTAATATAAAAATTGGAAAGGTATTTCAAAAAGTGTCACAATTTAATATGCGACTACTAAGTACTATATCTTTAATCTTAACTGTTGTTAAAGCTAAATATAATTTATTATCATATACATTAATGATAGTTAATGCGGCTCCGTTATCTGATAGGCCGAATGTATTGGTACCTTCGAATGTGATACCATTACCCCATAATTTATATGATTGCATTAACTTATAAATCCCTAATTTATTTCGACTTAAAATGTCATTTTTTATGCTAGCATTTAACTTATTTACTCCCTCGATAGCAAGGGTGGTAGCTAATGGTTCGAAGTCTCCATTTTTTGAAATACCCTCTAAACTAACCTTATGATTTATTTTACCATTTTCTTTAAGCGCATTTGTTAAAACTTCATCAGTAAGGACCTGGTTTTTAGAGTCCGGTTTAATAACGAGGACATTGTGTCTAAGTGTAGAAAGTCTCAAACTGTCGGCGACAGTTGCAGTTGTAAATCCGGTAGATTCTAATTTTTTAACTGTATTTGTTAAAGCTAAGTCGTCTTTATATGATAGTTCATATATAACAACAGTTTCTAAGTGAAATTTATTATCTTGAAAATTAATTTTAATTTCTGGAATGTTGAGTCCAGGAGATTTGTTCACGTTACTTTGAGAGTGAACTATTGGCGTTAAGAGTAAAAAATAAGAGTTAAGCATTTTAGTAGAGTATTCATAATAATCCTTATGTGTTGATAATAGAGTTATCGGCCTAATTATATAAATCTTTATACCTTTTGATGATTAACTTATCAGTAATAGATGTGAGAGGGGAATCTATGTTTGGATTAATATTATATATAATGTCGATAATAGTTGGGTATGTGGTTTTATATCTTATATAAGTGCATCTAATAACTTTAATGAATAAAGGGAATTGTCATGAGTGAATATTGTTTTGATGGGATAAATTCAAATGGAGCTTGCGCTCAATGCCCTGCTTAGTGGTGTAAGGCGGCAGTTTGGATATCGAAAATAATTGTACGTTAAGACTAATTTTTGACCTGTTCTACCTGAACGTCGCACAGTGGTAGGAGAGCATGAAATTGTGTGGGGCAATGACGTAACACGTTGATGGAATAGCCATGTTTTTCTCACCCACAATCTGCTTTTACTACAAATCTAGCTTTCTATGATGTGACCAGTATCATGGCGTGCCCCATGTTTTTTCATGCTCTCCATTCACCACCGCCGACCCACTGTGCGCTTGTGTCGGCGAAAAACCTTATCCAGCAGCGGCACCAGGCGGATAACCCAACGGAGTAACGTGGAATAGTCAACGGCAATACCGCGCTCTGCCATCATCTCCTCGAGATTACGCAGGCTGAGGGCATAAGCGAGATACCAGCGAACACATTGCGCGATAACATCAGTGGGGTAATGCAGGCGACGGAAGGCTTTTCGGATTAGAGACATGGGCAAGCAACATCGTAAAAAAAAACAGCATGTTGCCTGACGACGCCTTAATACGACAGAGCCCTTAGGTTTGGTGACGTAATTGACGGGCTTACTGTGTTGGTGAAGATGAATTTGAAAGGAAAGATAAGAAATGTTAAACTGAAGAGCCCGGTCAGCAGTGACTTTTTGCTTATCCTGTCTGACCGGAACATTTTTCCCTGGTGTTGGCTGAATTAGCTACCTGACCGATAGGTCAGGTTTTTTTTATCATTCGCCTAACGAGTGTTATTATAAGTTGTGTCTCTTGATTCGTAAGCTGTTTTTAAGTCTCATGAATACCTATACTTAAGTTCAGGTTCTATCGCTAAAAGGGAAATTAGACTGCAACGGAGCTTGTATGTTTTCTGTCTTCAATGAAAATCAGACCATAACGGAAACGCTCCGTGAGTATATAGACAGAAAACTGTCCTCATTTGGGCAGCTGGAATACTCTTATATGGTCGTTAGCAAAAAAAATCCTTCAGATGTGCTTATTATTTCCACTTATCCTGATGAATGGGTAGAGCTCTACCGTACTAACAACTTTCAACTCACTGACCCGGTGATATTGAGCGCGTTCAGGCGTACATCTCCCTTTTCATGGGACGAAAACATTACCCTTATGTCTGATCTGAAGTTCACCAAAATCTTTTCCCTCGCTAAACATTACAATATCGCCAATGGCTTCACTTTTGTGTTACATGACCATATGAATAACCTAGCGTTGTTGTCGGTCATTATTGCCAGCAACGGACAAGGGGACTTGGAAGCGCGGCTCTCGTCTGAACGCGGGGAAATACAGATATTGCTGATAGATATTAATGAGCAGATGTATCGTCTTGCCGGTGCTAGCTCATCCGGTAGGCAAAGACATAATGTTGATACGGTAAAACCCATTTTCACCCTGCGGGAAAACGAAGTGCTGTATTGGTCCAGTATGGGAAAAACTTATGGGGAGATTGCCGCCATAGCGGGTATTTCCGTGAGTACGGTGAAGTTTCATATGGGCAATATTGTATCCAAACTGTGCGTCAACAACGCCCGCCAGGCAATCCGGCTGGGCGTTGAGCTAGGACTTATTACACCGGCAGCGACAGCGGCCAGGTAATAACTGAGGCCGCGGGGTAGCCGAGCTCGCTGATGAGCCCTGATGCCATCTGATCCCGCTCCTCCACTGCAGTTGGCAAAAACACCAGATAGATACGCTCCCGCTCACTGAGGAAGGCCTCTTTAAGCGTCCTTATCTGCCATCCTGAACGTTTCAGGATAGTCAGCATCGGCCGGCTTACAATGGTGTGAATGCCGTCGCGTTCGTTGTGACGAGCCCAGTTGATCATGGCAAGAAACAGGATCTGACTTACCGGATAGCGTCTGCCAAGTAGTTGCTGTGCACGGTCTTTGTCGACAAAGAAACGGCTTGATTCTATACCGCCGAGAGGAAGCGGGACTGTGTCAAAACAGGCCCGAAATGTGTGAGTTATCATGTTGGGTTGTTCAAGGCCAGTAAAGCGCACACTGCAGACCAGCTGGCCATTGTACAGGCCAAGAATATAGCGCGTTTCAGGATTATCGAATTCATCAAACTCCATATCGGCATTGCACACCACGTTCCATCCCAGCCGGTCACTGAAAGTTTTTTTTCTCAGCCGATAAAGTTCATTCGAGTGCGTTACCTTCAGCTCATCATAGCTAACGTCAAACAGTTCAAGCACTCCATCGAAAGTCTGTGTTTCCATTCCTTTTTTATTCATTGTTTGCTGAACCTCGGATCCTCTAATTGTTTGTCTTGATGTTTTAAATTCACAAGCCACACTTACTATGCTGTTTGAAGCCCTGCGGTGCGGAAGTGTGTACGTTAAGGTAACAACCCTCTGATTTAATTGAAATCGTAATTTTTAAGTATACCATAATGGTTATTCGACGCTGCTAGCGTTATGGGCTTGTTGCAAAAAATGGAGTTGTCATGAAAACTGAGGCTATTCATCCCTTATTCAGTGAACCCACATGACCCCTAGCGATTTCAAATGGAAACATTTTGCACCCGAGATCATCCTGTGGTGCTTACGTTGGTACGGTTCAACCCCGATGAGTTATGTCAATGTCAGCGATATGCTGGCAGAGCGTGGGATTTCCGTTCATCGCTCTACCATTTACCGTTGGTTTATTGAATATGCACCCATACTTCGTCAGAAATTGAAACGATATCAATTTATGCATGCCGACTCCTCATGACAACTCGATGAAACCTATATCAAAGTCAACGGAAAATGGTTTTATCTCTATCGCGCCATCAATAAGCACGGTACTACATTAGATTTTTACTTTTCGCCTAAACGAAATAAAAATGCTGCCTATCAATTCCTTAAACGGGTGTTAAAGCCCTATCCTGTTGAAAGACAGCCGAAAATACTCAATACCGATAAACATTCTTCATACGGTTACGCTATTACTCGTTTGATGAAAGAAGGAAAGCTACGGGATGATGCAAAGCAGCGGCAAGTCAAATACCTGAATAATCGTATCGAGTCTGACCATGCACCCATCAAAAAATTGGTAAAAGCGGCCGGGGGGTTCAAACGGCCAAATCGAGCGTGGTCAACGCTTCAGGGATTTGAAACATTGCGACGACTGAATAAAGGTCAATTTGATATTTGGCTACGCCGTGACGAACCTGAATGTCTAGTGCGGGAAAGATCCGCCTTTATGAATCGGCTCTTTAACATTGAGACGGTTTTAGCCTAATTATTCCACCCATCAATGAGTAAAATCACCGACTCTCATTATTTGCAACAAGCCTGTTCAGGGACGTTTGGAGTTAGCTTACTGACGAACTCTCTTCAGGAGTGGCAAGCCCCGCATCACAGGCAAAATATTCGTTGCTATTTGGGTTCAGACTCCCCAATAAAACCGATATTGCACAGCTCACCGATTGGTTAACTGAATTTACCGAAGGCGATTGACTCACTGACAAACTGGCGTTCTCCGGCCGCTTTCAGAAAATGGCCAAGATTTTCAGCAGACACCAGGCTTGCGATAGTTTGCTGCAGCTGAAGAATATAAATGTCCTGCTGTTCGGCAGAAGCCTGCTTATCAATGTCCATCCGCAACGCCGGGTGCTCTGACAGCGGAGGAAGCAAAGATTTGATGAAATCGATCCCGTTACGCCGCCTGAACGCAAAAGAGATGTGCAGTGAATGGGAGTCACTCGGCTCTGGTGCATGCCAGTGGCCACGCGGCAAATACAAAAAGTCATTACTTTTTAGGATCAGGCTCTCTGCGGGCGGACCTTCAGGAGGTGACATACGACTTTTATTCTCTGTGACAGGGAACAGAAAGTCAGGTGTCCAGAGATCCCATTTTTTTCTGCCGCTGAGCTGAAAGATCAGGGTGTCACTGTCATCCCAGTGCGTGGTAAATCCTTTCGTGCCACCGGTGCTGAAAAAGACTGTTGCGCCGGTTTTTTCCTGAAATTCAGTGGCTATGGCCTCAGCAATGTGTCGCACTTTGCTGGATAAGTCTTCGACAAAATCCAGTACCAAGGTAGCCCCGTCTCTCAATTCCCTCATGACGCGGTTTGGGATCAATTTCATGACAGGTTCACCCAGCGCTGAATGCGACCGCGCATTATATTCCACCGGGTTTAAGGGTTTTCCGACACGGACAAGACGGCAACGGTGAAACGACAGACGCCGGGTGTTGATAATGTCCTGTAACCCGTCCAGAGTTAGAATTGTGCCAGCCACCTCCTTGTGCATTTTGCCGCGGTAGACGGTATTTCGCGAAAAACATCCCAGAAATGCCTTGTACTGGTCCGGGCCAAGCAGGGAGGCCAGAGTGAGCATCATTTGTGTGTTATCCATATTATCTTCTTCCACTGAACGCCTCCGGGTAGGTTTTTTCGTAGTAGCCTTTCATTTCGGTCTCTTCGAGGGACAGGGCCTTTTTCAGATGCCATGACCAGAGGAGAACTGGCGCCACCAGGATCACGGCGATCCCAGAAAATACGGCGAAGGGAGTGACGCCAAGCCAGTGAATGTACCAGCCGGCAATGACCACACCGAAAGGGTTAGCCAGACTTGAGAGAAACGCCGCCATTGCACTCATTCGTGTCCGGTAATGCCCAGGTGTGGCAGTCGATCGTAGAGTGCTGAGGTTGACATTGATAAAGATGAACGCCAGACCACTAAAGAAGGCCAGGGCAATGGAAACATAGATGTTAGGTGCCATCACAATTCCGATGACACTCCCGCCTAGCAGTACAAACCCAGAGACTACATTCCAGAAGCGTCCAACCAGTTCCCTAATAGCCGTGTTCAGATACAGGCTGCCCGCCAACAGTCCGAGGGCAAATGAAAACTCAAATGCACCAAGATAAGACGCCGGCAGTTGCAGTTCAGTACTTATCCAGAATGGTACCGTCACCGAAAAGAAGGGGAACATGGTAAAATTGATGACCGAGGAAATTAAGGCGATATGAAACTCTGATTTCACACGGTAAATGGCAGTAAACCCCCCTTTCGTTTTGCTGAACCAGCTTTCACCACTGAGCGCCAAGGATGCAGGCACGGGTTTTTTCGCGAGCACAATAAAGGCCAGGCACGAGAGTCCCTGCAGCACGGCGGCGACATACAGCGCCACACCTACAGAAAACAATGAGATGAGTGAGGCGGCCAGTACCGGTCCGGACAACATAATCACTGAATTGATGGCTGAACGACTGGAAATCGCCCGGGATATTTCCCCCTCTCCGACCAGATCGGGTATCAATCCCATGATAGTGGGTTCTCTGACCGAGACCACGGCACTCATGACAATTAGACCTGTGGTCACGGCAATGATGTGAAAGTGACCAGCTGTATTGGCGAGGCAAAACAGAATAATCATTGTCAGAACAGCGAGCTGGCAGAAAACGATGAATTTTATCCGGTGAAACTGATCGCCAAAAGAGGCCAGGAAAGGCTTTAGATAAACCTCTGCGGCAACCGAAAATGCGATCAGGGATGAAAATGCGACCGCCGAATTCGTTTCCTTTAAACACCACCAAGCCAGGGCTAGGCGGAACACATGGCCAGAAAACAGGCTGAAGGTAGTGCCGGTTTGTAACAGGAAAAATCCGGGGCCGAGCCGCATGAACGCATCAATTTTCATGGCGAGTATCAAACTCCTGCAGTTGATTCCGTTCGTGCGGAGTCAGTCCCATTACGCCACCTTTGAGGCTAAATACGCGACTGAAACCTTGATCCTGAAGAAAAAGTATCGCCCGCTGACTGCGGCTGCCGGATTTGCAGTAACACACGATTGGAAGCGTCTGCGGCAATTCTTCAAGACGTTCAGGTAGCTCTCTTAAAGGGATATGTACGCCACCGATGGAAACCGATTCACGTTCAGCCTGTTCTCTAACATCCAGCAAGATCAGTGACGGAACACTGGATTTCATACGAATAAGGTACGAGAAACTGATATTTTCCAGAGTCTCTGTCTGCGCGGCTAATTCATTGACCTGTATGGAACTGCGCGGCTTCAGACGAAGCAGGGAGGAACGATTGCTGAGGGCATCGTAAGTCATGACCCGATCGCAGAGCACATCCCCCATACCTGTTACAATCTTGAGAACCTCTCCGGCCTGCATTGTGCCGAGGATCCCCGGCAATACACCCAGGACGCCTGCCTCACTGCAGTTTTCACGAAATTCAGCCGGTGGTGGTGCCGGAAACAAATCCCGGTAGCTCAGGGAAGTGCCGGTTGTTCCCCTGTAGTGAAAAACCGCCAATTGTCCCTCAAACTGAAAAATGGACGCATACACCAGCGGTTTCTGCAGTTCATCACAGATATCATTAAGCAGATATTTGGCCTCAAAATTATCGGTACAGTCCACAACGATATCGTATTGGCTGAGGAGCCCCTTGGCATTGACGGCATTGACCCGTTCCTGGTTGACCTCAATGTCGATAAAGGGGTTCAGGGCAGACAGGCGCTTAGCGGCGAGAATGGCTTTACTTTCACCAATGTTCTGGTGACTGAACAGAACCTGCCGTGGAAGATTACTGGCACTGATCACGCCATGATCAGCAATGCCTATGTGTCCGATACCCGCCCCAGCAAGATAAAGCAGACAGGGTGCGCCAAGGCCACCGCTGCCTATCACCAGAACGCGGGCGGCTTTCAGCTTTAACTGCGTTTTTTCATCAAAACCCGGCAACGAAAAGTGCCGCAGATAATACTCCTGCTCACTAACGGACAAGTGACTCATCTTAGCCTCCGGCCACAGCAACAATAATCTGGATCCGTGAATGGGGAAGCACCGGCATGCGTAAGTCGTCGGCCATTTTTTCATTCACAAAGATATTCACAAAATTACGCAGCGTCCGGTCCTGATTATAAATCTGTGCCTTCAGCATAGGGTGAGACTGCACTAGATCGTCGAGTGCCTGCTCAATGGTGGTTGCCTCACTGATAAAGTCACCTGTCAGGTTGGTGTAGTTCATCAGCTGTCTTGGCAGTGTTAATTTAACCATAACGTATCTTTTCTCCCATCACTTGGACGATATCTTTTCCTGTCGGCTTTAACTCACGCATAACCATGAGTTGTTCCATGCATCCGGAGTAATACATCTTCAGCCATGCAAAACGCTCTTCCTCCTCCGGCGATAATTTCACGATGGTGTTCTTTTTTTGATAATAGACCAGCGTGCAGGCAGCAAAGTGAGACGCAAAAATGACGGCACTGTTGCAAAAATCTGGTGATGATAAGCTAAAGCGTCATTTCGGCTGAAGGAGAGCGTATGACCCCATTCAAAGGTCGGCATTTTCAGAGTGAAATCATCCTCTGGGCTGTTCGCTGGTATTGTAAATACGGCATCAGCTATCGCGAACTCCAGGAAATGCTGGCTGAACGGGGCATCAATGTTGACCACACCACGATTTATCGTTGGGTTTAGCGCTATGCACCTGAAATGGAAAAGCGCCTGCGATGGTACTGGCGTCATCCGACCGACCTGCGTCCCTGGCATCTGGATGAAACCTACGTCAAAATCGGTGGCAAATGGGCTTATCTGTACCGGGCCGTAGACAGCCACGGTAGAACGATTGATTTTTATCTTTCGTCTCGGCGTAATACTCAAGCGGCTTATCGATTTTTGAAGAAGATGTTGGGTCACTTACGGGATTGGAAACAGCCACGACGCATTATTACAGATAAAGCACCCACCTATGGCAGAGCGCTCGCGTTATTGAAACAGGAAGGTAAATGCCCGCCAGACGTGGTGCACCGTCAGGTGAAATACCTCAACAACGTGATTGAATGTGATCATGGTAAGCTGAAGCGGATAATCAATCCGATGTTAGGCTTCAAATCCATGAAAACGGCTTATGCCACGATCAAGGGTATAGAAGTGATGCGTGCGTTGCGTAAAGGTCAGGCTGAACCTTGGTATTATGGTCATCCTCAGGGCGAAGTGCGTCTGGTGAACTACGTTTTCAGCCTCTAAGGTTTTTTAGCCTAAGGGAGCGTTGACCCTAACGGGCTATTTGCAACAGTGCCTCCTGCGTGGCGTGAGTTTTTTAAAGCACGGATGACGGTGTTGATGCCGATTTTCAGCACTCTGGCGGAATCTCGGACACCGGAGCCGTTGAAAGCCATCTCAATAATTTGCTCTTTCACCCCAGGTTTAAGGACTTCATAGGTGTAGGTGAACTTAAATACTCGATGGCAATCACGACAGATAAACCTGTCAGAACCTCTCGGGTTCTGGCCATGCCGATAAACCAGAGCAGGTTGCAACGGGGACAATGAAGATTAACGCTGGCCATAAGCAAACCTAAAAAAAACGCATTATACATCAGATTCAACTAATTGGAGGCACACCCCGTATTCTCTCCGTTAATGCAACAGAGCCCTTTTTTATATTCTCCAACAATATCTTCGGTATTAGTATTGCAAAAATTGGAGTGACCATAGACTCCTAACCATCAACCTTACATTTTATATAATAGTAATTATATAAAAACAAATAAAACACTCCAATGTTCTGTGGTATAGAGTTTATACTAGTAATAACTTAAAGCGTAACCAACTGAAAAAATAATAACTCGTTTAAATAAAAACAACGATGCAATTGGTTGTATGATTAATATATTATAATATTATTACGGTGGATTATTACTCGGATAGCGAAATAAAAATATTTTCTATAATATATTTGACAGAACCATGCTATAGGTTAGTAATGAGTAAGTGAAAATCTAATTATTACTGCGGTGAAAATACACTACTCAGTTAGTAGAAACTATGGCTCTGTCGCATTAGCGTAGGCAAGTTAGCAAAAGTTGCGCTGCCGGTTTTTTAGGCAGTAAACGATAAAATTGTTCTGCCGGTGATAAAACCTCCTTGGCAGGATGCTGAAGCGGTCCTTTGCGTATCATCTGCACTAACTCAATGCCTGCCAATATTGGCTGCGCTCGTCGAAACGATTTGAACCCCAGCATTGGCCGTATTCGCCGTTTGATATTGCGGTGATCTTGCCCCACAAGGTTGTTCAGGTACTTGCTCTACCTGACGGTAATAGCTTCCTCATCGGGTTTGTCGGCGTTGAGCGTGGCCAAAGCTGCAGTGTTATCAGCACTTTTATCGATAGTGACCATCTCGGGTTCGCCGTGATGACGAATAGCCTTGCAAAAGAAGCGCAATGCAGCTGCGGCATCCACCTTGCGGTACAGATATTTCCATTGGCCTTTGATTTTGAGGTAGGTTTCATCCATTCACCACCGCCGACCCACTGTGCGCTTGTGTCGGCAAAAAACCTTATCCAGCAGCGGCACCAGGCGGATAACCCAACGGAGTAACGTGGAATAGTCAACGGCAATACCGCGCTCTGCCATCATCTCCTCGAGCTTGCGAAGGCTCAGGGCGTAAGCCAGATACCAGCGAACACATTGTGCGATAACATCGACGGGATAATGCAGGCGACGGAAGGCTTTTCTTATTAGATACATGGGCAGGTAACATCAGAAAAAAACAGAATGTTACCCGACTACGCCTTAATGTGACAGAACCTAAAATACTATAGTTAATGAAGACCAATGTGTATTTCTCATAGTGGAGTTGCGTTATGTATCAAGTAAAAACAAAACCTGTCAGAAAAAATACAAATATCAACCATGATTCAGGACTACATATCACTGAAAGTGGGAGTGTATTTAATACTACCGTCTTGAACGATAATCATATGGGAATACATTCTTTGGGATTATCAACGATAAATGAAAATTTCAGAGAAGAAAAAGGTGATCTTGTCTATGGGCTGGCTACGCCTCGAGGTGCCTATATCTCAACTGCGGTAGGCCGCCCATTTTTTCCTGATAATAAAGATGCACCAGCTTCAATTATTGACTTGTATAACAATACAGTTTCTGGGCAGGCGCTTCTTAGCGTAGACCAAACCACTTTACTAAATTTTATGAAGTCACCCAAAAAACATGAGAAAAAATTAGCACCTCCATCCAACATCAAAGAATTGGTAAAAATGGCCAGGGATTATCCTTTATGGGATAACTATTTCGTGGCTGGAGAAAGCAATCCAAAATTTAACATCGCATCTATATACAAAGAGGTTAGAAAGTCTCCGGAAAAGAGCCAATATCATGAGTGGCATATGGCGGGAGCACAAATGGCACCCAAGCTTCTTTGGAAACGAGGAAGCAAACTAGGTATTGAAATGGCAGCCAGCGGGGCCGGTAATAAAATACATTTTGTTCTTGATGAGCTGGATATATCCAATGTTGTTAACAAAGAAGGCATGGGAGGGCAATCTATTACAGCCAGTGAGTTGCGTTATGCATACAGAAACCGGGAAAGGCTGGTTGGAAGGATAAATTTCTACAAAAATAATGTTGAAACTGATACTCCGTGGGATGCAAGCCCAGAGCTGTGGATATCTTATAATCCGAAATCGAAGCATGAAAGAAATGAGTCGGTACAAATAACTACGCAAAGGCGGAGAAATCCTCTGCTTGCATCAATCAGGAGAATTTTCACAAAAAACTAATTTCTTGACATAACCAGATTTATGAAAGTCATGACCTTGGTGGGTTCTGTCGCATTAAGGCATAGTCGGGTAACATTCTGTTTTTTTTTCTGATGTTACCTGCCCATGTATCTAATAAGAAAAGCCTTCCGTCGCCTGCATTATCCCGTCGATGTTATCGCACAATGTGTTCGCTGGTATCTGGCTTACGCCCTTAGCCTTCGCAAGCTCGAGGAGATGATGGCAGAGCGCGGTATTGCCGTTGATCATTCCACGCTGCATCGTTGGGTTATCCGCCTGGTGCCGCTGCTGGATAAGGTTTTTCGCCGACACAAGCGCACAGTAGGTCGGCAGTGGCGAATGGATGAAACCTACCTCAAAATCAAAGGCCAGTGGAAATATCTATACCGCAAGGTGGATACTGCAGGACAAACCATCGACTTTTTGCTGACCGCCAAACGGGATGCCGCAGCTGCATTGCGCTTCTTTCGCAAGGCTATTCGTTATCACGGCGAATCCGTGGTGGTGACTATCGATAAAAGTGGTACCAACACAACCTCCATGACCACACTCAATGCCAACAAACCAGAAAAAGAAAGGATGACCATCAGACAGAGCAAGTACCTGAACAACCTTGTGGAGCAGGATCACCGCAATATCAAATGGCGAATACGGCCAATGCTGAGGTTCAAATTGTTTCGACGAGCGCAGCCGATATTGCCAGGCATTGAGTTAGTGCAGATGATACGCAAAGGACCGCTTCAGCATCCTGGCGGAGAGGTTTTATCACCGGCAGAACAATTTTATCTGCTGGCCGCTTGAAAAACCGGCAGCGCAACTTTTGCTAACTTGCCTACGCTAATGCGACAGAGCCCCTTTGCTTAAACTTTAGCGGTGGGTCATCGAGTCAGAGCGAGAATGATATTTATAAGACATACAGCACATAAATAAAATTTATATGTTTCTTCATGATTTTTTTGGTCGTAACATCAATGTTCGTTTTGTGTAGGATATTTTAAATGTATGGACCGTGAAATAAATATAAATAATATAGTAATATTGATTGGCCAAGATGTTATTGGCAAGTTTACAATTATTGATGCATATGAAAATTTTGACGTTTTAGGAAAAGAAAAACACTCGATATTAGTTGTTTTTACAATGAAGACCCAATTTGTAAAAACTGGGAATATAACGGCCCTACATATGAAGAGAGTGTGTGGTTTCGATGAGTATGGACTTTACCGAGAGAAACATCACAAAAAGAAGAGTTTGATGCAAAGAAAAGCATTTAATACCGATAGTCAGGCAAGTTGATACAAAAACAATAAGCCTAATTTATAAACTAATTAGTATAAAACCAGATGGTTCGGTGTTGAAAAAAATAAATCATAATTGATACTCTAAATAAAAACGTTAAAGACTATCTCAGTAGTAGTTCTGACATCTAAAACTGATGTGATTGCACAAGTTGAAACACTAATAACCACATGGTTGATTCATCAAAAGCAGAGTTTGATATATTTATTGGTCGCGTGACTGAAAGTGAAAATGTATATTAATGGGGATTAATATGGAGCCGATATATTATTTAAAAAATCCTTTCGATGAGAAAATAATATCATCTGAGTTATACTCCAAAATAAAAAAACATAAAGGAAAATTTAGTCTCATTGATTTACAACGTACTGGACTGCAACGTTCTTTGCTATGGTCTACCATTTATATTTTATCACAAGAAGAAAAAGGTAATAAAGACGTCGTAGCAAAAAACAATAATATATTGTTAATTGATGAAGCCGAAGAATTTCTTACCTATCAACAATACGTCGTGCACGTGAAGCCCTTTATGTGTTTTCAGCCAATAATCTAGGCTGGCAAGTAATTGCAACAATTCATTCGCTTACCTTCATTGATTTATCGAAAGATCATACGACAATGACTCGTGTAGATAACGGCAGAAATAGTAAATTCATATCAATGAATGGCATATATTTTGAAAAATACGAAAAGGGAAATATAAAAATCATAAGATCTTGTAAGCATATAGTAAATTTTTCTAGTTGAAGGGTTAACGAAAAAATAGTGCTTAATTGTATGCAAGGTAAACTTGGATTAAAATTACATGTAATTGACTTTTTAGGTAAAGGAAACGCTATACATTTGCAAAGATACTTAATAATTTTGGCGTGCCTTACATAATAATCCATGACTCTGACTTGCACAAGGTTAAAAGAAAATGTCACTACACTAATAGTGGGATGTGCACAGTTAACTCTAAAATAAAACATGAAGTTTCAAAGTCTAAGAAAGGTAAATTATATATTTAATTTCCAAATTTCGAATTTTTTTAGGATGGAATACTTAAGTCAGGATAAAGTGGAAAATGTTATGTAAGAAATTCAATATACAGAGTCAAAATAATGCTGAAAAATTATATTTACCAACATGAAAGATAATTTTATGGATAAATTTTATACATATATTGGAGATAGGTCTTTATTATCTGATCCAGCATTATGGGATTTACCACAAAACGGATGATCGCTGAACTTTGGTTCCAGTGTGAGCTGAGAAAATGCTTAACGTGCAATTTTTCCGTTTCGTGAGCTGACCCCTTATCCAGCAGCGGCATCAGGCGGAAGACCCAGGGTGAAGTGTGGAATGGTGAGAGGCAATAAAGCGTTCAGTCATCATTTCTTAGAGGTTGTGCAGCCTCAAGGGGTATACCAGATACCAGCGAACAGATTGCCCGTTAACATCGACGGGGTAATGCAGGAGACTGAATACGTTTAGGATCAGACAAATAGGCAGGCAACATAATGTTACCTGGCAACTCGTTAATGCGATAGTACCATGTTAAGCATAACTATTGTATCTACGACGTAGACATGATTCATCATTTTAGCTAACTATTATCAATTCATTTTATAGAATAACTATTATATAAAATGAATTGATAATATTAGAATCACCTACGGAATAGGAACTACTCTATTAATGGTAAGAAAATCCAAAAGATTTGTTTTATATAAGTTAATTAAATCGATAATGTTAAAGTTATTTTTGTAAAGCATAAAATAGGTGTTATTTTATATATTCATAGGAGGTGAGTATTTTGTTTCTGTCTAAACAACTAAATCTTTTCATAGCCATGGCTGAAGAAAAAAGCTATAAAAAAGCTGCGGAAAGGCTTTTTATTACAGTTCCGCCTGTTTTTAAAATGTTGAAAGAAATAGAATCATGGGCAGGGTGTAAACTATTTGAAAATTTAAACGGAGTGTTTTTAATAACTAGGGAAGGTCAGGAGTTATACAATACTTTACTTCCTGTTTATAGAGAGCTGCAAAATGTTAAAATAAAGCAAACCAATAAAACAAAAGTCATATCACTAACATCGGATTCTCCTGATTCGGAGATAGTAACAGATCTCTCACTCCATTTATTGAGAGACAAAATAACATTTGTAAATATAAAAAATGAGAAAGAACGCCTTCTAGGAAGCGACATTCATGTCTCTACAGCGAAAAAAAAACATGATGCCAATATTACTGAGTTCACACTTAAGGAGTCGATGAGAATTTGGTTTTCAAAAGATATAAACACTAACCTATCTAATGTATTGCTAGCACAGGATCACGGTTTTTATGAGAGTGCATTCTATCGTTTGATCGTAAAAAACCTCCAGGAAATAGGTTATAAAGATAATGGAATTATCATTGATAATATAAAAGTCAGGAAAGATATGGTCATGCGAGGGATGGCTATATCAATTGATTCTTGTTCATGGGGTAAGGATATTAATAATATATCCAGTAGTGAGATGTCAGAAAAAAAAGAGACATTTATTTATGTTAGAAATAATATCTTAGAAGATGTGATCATATCATTAAATGATTTTATATTATCTAGATAAATAATAAATATACGATTCTGTCGCATTAACAGAGAGATATCAGCGAAAGTTCCATTGCCAGTTTTTTAAGGCAGCTAACAGATAAAACTGTTCTGCTGAGGAGAATCAGTCCCCAGCAGGACGGTAAGTATCAATGAAGGTGTCACCCTAGGTTGATTTATGGATTCTGTCGCATTAAAGCGTTGACTGTTTGGGGAAGGAGAGCATGAAAAACCGTGGGGCAATAGTGAGCTATGCTGCTATCGCGGATAGCTTCCCGCCATTCTGATCGTCTATCGCGCAACCTGGATACCAACTGGAAAATTTATCCTGAAGCTCGTTATTCAGGACTGCTGTCCGGGTCTGTAACAAATAATGCGCGCCTTTTCTGCTCCACTGCATCAGTTGCTTTTTGGCCATTCGTCTGGCGATTACTTCATTGATCGTTGATTCCACAAACGCCGTTGAAACCGGCTCCCCGTACCGGTGCATTTCACCGTAGTTTGGGATCATCATCTGATTGTTCCGGATATAGGTATACATTTCATCCAGATGTTTTTGCAGGGATTTCAGGTTTGTATAGCTGAGATCAGGGTCATCGCAGTACATGCTGCAGTCATCAATATGTTCCAGGCCGGCGACAACATTACCATGCCAGAGGTATCGTTTACTGTTTTCCAGAAACGCCGAAACCTTACTGCCCGTCTCCGGATCTGATGCCTGCAGTCCCTTTGCATATTGCATTAACACCGTCAGCCGCATCGTAATATGAAACCAGTCAAGCACATGAATTGACTCAGGATACATAACGAACTGCAGTTCCCTCAGGTTATCCGCACCGTCGGATAAAAAGAATATCTGCTGGTTGGCCTGCATTCCCTGGACGGAGAGGTGTGCCATTAGTCTGCGTTCCGGATGGCAGTCGTCGTTCTGGACAAAACCAAAGCGGCGCGTGTCTGCCGGCGCCCCGACTGAAAAGGATTTGCCGGCAATAATTTCAAAATTACGCTTTTTGTCCTCTCGATCCCGAACATAACCACCATCAATACCTACCACAAGCGGTTTACCCGGTCTGGGCAGGTTCCCCCTGTCGCGGGGGCAATCGGAAAGAAAGCCAGAATTAGCTTCTGCCTCTGCCTCTGCATCAAGGCGCTGCGCCACCTGACATAAGTGATTCCTCACCGTTGAGGCATTCAGGCTGTCTCCCACTGGCAGAATATCTTTCAGTAGACGGGTCGTCATTTCATACGAAATCATTGAGGCCCAGCGGGTTTCTATATATTTCAGGGCAGAATGGGTGTGATCGCCCGCCCAGTCACTGATAAGGCTGACGGTCTTTGTTGTACTTTCTTCGCAGCTGCATCGGTACACCCGGAGCCCCGAAACAGGAATAATGCCAAACAACGTCCGGTACTGTATTTTCTGCCGGCCTTTGATTCTGCGCGCCGCAAGGCAGTGAGGACACTGGATATGCTGGTGAGTATATTCGTCCGCCTGCTGCTGCACCATTGACTGCTGGACGGTGTTCAGCAAGCTCTTCGACTCTGAAAGCGATAATCCGATATCATTTCGGGCATCTCCTGACTTCTGTAATGTCTCAGTTCTTCCGTTCGACTCACGCCTGACTCATCGGTGATAACTATCTGGATCGTCAATTTCATCGTTGCCTCCTGCAGTGGTGGGTTTATCTCTTGGTTACTGGTTTTTCATCTGGTTGCAAAGTTTATAATATGTTGAAATGCCAAGGCTTACGTGGTCGCAGGCGATCCTGAGTCTGACACCTCTGGTCCTGAGCGCGTCAATTTCCTGAATTAGAGAAGTATACCTTTATAGACACCCGTCAGCGGCGGCGACCCAACCAGATCACTTCAGGTTCCAGTGCTGGCGACGCTAGGTCGAGTTTGCTCAATTGCCTGTTGATTTTATTGCGATTGAACCGAACAGTATCAAGGTCGTCAACAAAGGGCCGGATATCACCGACCGTTGCTGTATCATCCGCATTTACAATGGCCTCCAGAAACACCAGCGTCTTATCAGCTTCATCCTCGGGGGTTGCTCCGGGCATGCCATGACCGCTCATACAAAATGGTGTTTTCAGTGTTGAGTCTTCATGAATGGCCTCAACACGAACGTCATGAAGCCAGTGCTCAAAGAAGTTGTATTCGTAGGTAAAGCGATCGCCGATATCAAAAATAAAATCATCAATCACGGTCCGGAACGGATTATCCGGAAAGCCAATACCACCGTAGTAAGATATACCGTAATCTTTGCCGTAAATATGAAACTGATGGAGGTAATCATCACCCCAGCCCTGCACGATTTGGAAAATGAAGTGAAGTGCGGCCAGCGACGTATCAGCAGCGATTCTTAGCCGGCGCCAGACCATGGGACTTACTCCACGAACAGCGATTTTGATGACGTAGATCTTCATAGCCAGGTAACGGGTATTGTTATGAAATGATGTTGGTTATTCTAGCCCCAGCAGGCGATACATTCGGTGACTGCCCCACGGTTTTTCATGCTATTGTTACCAACAATAATGCCCGGATTATCTGGTCAATTCTTCGTAACGAGACAGAATATCGACCAGCAGTAATATGATACTTACCTTAAAAGTTGCAGAGTGTTGAAAAATGGTAACAGGTTGCACCTGCACAATCGGAACCTGATTTTTATACAGGCCTTCGAGGCCGTCCAGTTGTTGAGGCGATTGTGTGCGGATTACCCATTTGGGCACAGGTATTCCTGATGCCGGATAGATGTAAGCAACAACCTAAAACCTGATTCAGTGCTTGCAAAACGGAGGTAGTCCATAGATATAAAAAGTGGCTTCAGAAATACCCATCTTTCTGCACACTTCCTCCACCCGAGTGCCGGTTTCGACCTGTTTAAGGGCAAATGCTATCTGTTCTTCGGTATAACGGGTCTTTTTCATGGTTGATATGCCTCTCAGTGAGATGAAAGAAAGACCGGATACTTCAGTTTAGACTGGCACTGTTTTCAGGGAGAAGATCAGAGAGACTGGAAGCGGAAGAGAATGCTAAAGGCATTGAGGCTCTGACCCGGATATCACCAGTGGCCTGGCAACACATTTTACTGAATGGGCATTACACCTTCCAGAGCAGCAATGAGCTTATTGACCTGGATGCACTGGTTGCTGGGCTAAAACTGGATGAACGGAAATTTCGGCGGTTCCGGTGTAGAACTCCCAATTGGAGTGGTCACAAATGGCAAAAAAACTGGTTGACCATTAATAACTCCTTTTCCCTTGATTGTAGCCAAGATGAGTACAGGTAATTTGGCTATCGTAAATGAGGTGGCTAAGAAGGGCAATCTGCTATGTAAATTGGCTGGTTGATTTTTGGCTATTTAAAATGACCGCTTAACTGCGTTTCTGGTTCCGATACTTCCCAAATCCAAAATTCAGGCGGGTGCTGTTTGCGAGTTTTCTTACTAGTTGATGTTGGTTTTGTCATGTGAGTCACCTCTGGTTAAGTGGTGACTCACTTAGTACCGTGTCCACTATTGCTGGGTAAGATCAATAACCACTAAACTCCAGTCTAATTACCCCACCCAGCTATGAGCAAAATCATCGCCTATCATTATTTGCAACAAGCCCGAATTAACAGGTTCTAGACGAGTAACCAATGGTGAAACGTGGAATAATCAATGGCAATACCGCGCTCTGCCATTATCAGGTTTGTTGCAAAATTGGTTTTGTAATAAAAATTTAGGCTATGCTAATGTGACAGAAACGCGACAACGCTGTTGGATATTAACAACCTGCTATCCAAGCACCCAATTGGGCTCCAAAGCAAGCTCCCATACCTCCACTTTCAATCCCCCCAGTCCCACCAAAGCAATTTTCTTGGATTGCACGATGATAATCCTCGCATTTATCCTTATTGTCTGCCAGAGCTGAACCACTGAAAGTACATAGAAGTCCCAACGCTACTAAAGAGGACATAATGATTTTTTTCATAAAATACACCTATTTCAGTTATAGAATTAAAGAACACATTATGTTAACTAATGTGTTGCGATAAAAACATGACGCTACATTTATGTAAATATATAGTTCATTGTCATTGAGTGTTTGTTTATAATTGTAATATTTAGAAACCTTTCGTTCACTTCATTGAGAATTAGATATAACAGAAAATGTAGTGATGTGATGGGCGTCCCTCACTCTGCGTAAGTCCCGCCATTCTTATGCTGAGCGATCTTATTCACAGGGGCACTGCATCATGAACGAAATAACAGTTATCGGTATCGATCTGGCTAAATCTGTCTTTCAGGTTTGCGTCTGGATGAGCGACGGTAGTATCGTATCTAACCGTAAGGTTTCCTGGGCTAAATTACTGACTACAATTAGTCAATTTCCTGCCGGTTCGATGATTGCCATGGTGGCTTGCGCTACTTCGCATTACTGGGGACGCACTTTTCAGTCTATGGGCTTTAACGTCCGGCTAAGCATTAACGCATCACCAGAAAAACGACGCCAAAGATGCGCTGGTAATTTGTGAGACAACTCTTCGCCCGGCCATTCATTTCGTTACTATAAAAAAGTTGAACAACAGGATATAAAGGCTCTCAGAGGCGCCCAGCAGTTGATGATTGGGCAGCGTACTGCGCTGGCAAACTAGGCCCGGTCACTGTCGGCAGAACAGGGTATCGAGATCCCTGTCGGTATTCATATTTTACAGTAAAGACTGCCCGACATTATTGAAGATGCAGAGCAGTTAATTTCTCTCGTGCTTCGCCAATTACTGTTCTCGTTGCTCGAAAATATACATTCATTTAATGAACGCATTCTTTCTGCAGAGCATAGTCTGCGGCTCTTTGCCAACAATAACCCAAATATAAACTGTTGATGACAATACCGGGTATCGGTCCACTTATTGCCGCGGCTTTTTTGAGTGAACTGAACGCTGGGCAATTTACTAACGGATGACAATTATCTGCCTAGTGTGGCCTAGTCCCTAGACAACACAGTTCGGGAGGTAAAAGTAGTCTTTCTTCGATGACCAAAAATGGCAATCGTGATCTTCGGACACTGATAATTCATGATGCCCTATCTGTTATTCACTGGGTTCATAAATGTGATTACTCACTGGGATATGGCTGAAGCAGCTTACTGAACGAAGAGGCAAAATGAAAGCTACGGTTGCGTTGGCCAATAAGCTGACACGAATTGTCTGGCGGTTACTGACAGAATCCACAAGTTTTAACGTCAACAGGGCTTTCTCTATTAACTAACCGTTGTTTTATCCGGAGAATAGTATTCCTCCTGAGTTTGTAGGTACTGATGATAAAATGGTGAACCGATCCTGTAATAGCCTGAAGTGTGCCGAAGTAGTGACATACCGGTGTTGTGATAAGGAAACAGGATGCGGATAACATCATGGCGCTGGAGTAATGACGCCGGATATATGGCAGCAAACCGTATCAACTCAGCGCTTGCACAACACGGGACGTCCATATATGGCACACTGAATTTGGCCACCTGAATAGAGGTTATATGGCTCTGTTGCAAATAGCCCGTTAGGGTAAACGTTCCCTTAGGCTACAAACCCTTAGAGGCTGAAAACGGAGTTCACTAGGTGCACAGCCCCCTGCGGATGACCATAATACCAAGGTTTAGTCTGGCCTTTACGCGACGCACGCATGACCTCTATACCCTTGATTGTGGCATAAGCCGTCTTTATAGACTTGAAGCCTAGCATCGGATTGATTATCCGTTTCAGCTTACCGTGGTTACATTCAAGCACGTTGTTAAGGTATTTCATCTGTCGGTGCTCTACATACGGCAAGTATTTCCCTTCTCGTTTCAACAACGCCAGCGCTCTGCCGTAGGTCGGTGCTTTATCTGTAAGGATACGTCGTGGTTGTTCCCAATCCCGTAAGTTGCCCAGCATTTTCTTCAAAAATCGATAAGCTGCTTGAGTATTAAGGCGTGAGGAAAGAGAAAAATCGATAGTTCGACCGTCGCTGTCGACGGCTCGGTACAAATAAGCCCATTTTCCGCAAATTTTGACGTAGGTTTCATCCAGACGCCAGGGACGCAGGTCGGTGGGATGGCACCAGTACCAACGCAGACGTTTTTCCATTTCAGGCGTGTAGCGCTGTACCCAACGATAAATCGTGGTGTGATCAAACATTAACCTCCGGTTCAGCCAACATTTACTGGAGTTCGCGGTAGCTAATCCCGTATTTGCAGTACCAGAGTACCGCCCAGAAGATGATAGCACTCTGAAAATGTCGACCTTTGAATGGGTTATGTGTTACTCCTTCAGCCAAAATGGCGCTTTAGCTTACCATCACCAGATTTTTGCAACAGTGCCCAGTCAGGCAACTGACTGGGCTTATCCAACTTATGCGATATAATGTTCATTTTCAGAAGGGGTGACAGCTATGCTGACACTAAGAGACTCTTCGACATGATTCACAAAAAACCGGGTGCCTATGCACCCGATGATATTAGCGTTTATCTTTTAGAATAATGTGTTCGAAAAAGATGCTAAATACTACATGACTACTCTGCTCCATAAATACACACCCGGCGCACCCGGCGCCCACCCTGCATTGGAAGTATTGGCATATATGCACTTCCAGATGTAACCATTGTGTGTTACAAGATCACCAAGTTCGTACCGAACGCCATTTGGCGACCACGACGCTGGAGTCTCGCCACCACCACCTTCACCACCACCTTCACCACCACCTTCACCACCACCTTCACCACCACCTTCACCACCAAAATTGACGTCGAATGCTGAATAAAAACCAGCACCAGTGTCTGCAATCATCCATATTGCTAAAATGATATGGTGACCATTTTTATTGGTCGGTAACTGTATGTTTTGCTCCGGCATGACCGCAAAACCCTCACCCGCGCGATTAATAATACTGGCAAAGGGTACTGGCTCAAAATCGTCGCGTGTTGCTCTCCGATGTGGGTTCCAGTTATTTTTGGTAATAAAATAACGGTAGCCTCGGGTGGAATGCACCGCTGTATGAATCCAATTGACATTTAAATACTGACCAGGCTGGACCGGTGTTTTCGGCCAGGTCACACCATGTTGGTTCAGCAACTCTGAATCTGTCAAATTCACGATGTTACGATTACCACCTGTCTGGCCACCACTAAAGATAATTCCATCCGGTACAGGTGATGCCACGCCGGCAAAGATGTAGGTGCTATCGTTATACGGACCCCCCTCACCAGCGAACCATATAAGGTTACCAGAATCGCTGGTGTTAGTATAACGGGGAAAGTTTTTCATCCCTTCCATTTCACTTGCTGGCCAACCATTGGGTAGCCACCCTTTAGTTATGGCAAATGCAGTACGCCCGACAGGAGCAGTAAGCCAACCATGAGCCGGAGCAATGTTTTCCGGAACACAGTGAGTTTCTTGATGACTACCGTGGTCATTATTCTTACTCATAATTAATCCTCATTATCATTTGATGACGATCTAAAAAGACAATTTTAACGTAGATACTATTCCAATTATTCGAACGTAAACAAAAATCAAGATTGTTCGTAAATAATGTTCACGTATAAATCAATCTACTAACGCTTTCCGTGGAGAATAAAAAGTGAACTGGGCAAAAGGCTTGATACCGAGACAGTGAAAATAATGGCAGGGGAATATATCTCTCCCTTATACAACTAGCCTATTTTGATAAATTAATTAAGTACTTAAATCTATAACACACCTCCTTATCAAATGTTGCGATCGAATAATAATTCGCCAACAATTAGCACGCAATGGTACTTATTGATTGAACTAGTATTAGTAACTAATATCAATATTCTTTTATAGTGATTTATCCAGATAAAATCATGGGGTCATCCTGATTTTAAAGCCATTAAATATTTTTTTAAACCTTGTTAACAGTGCCTGGTAATATAAATAATCTTAACATCATTTTTTCACTTGTTATTAGAATAGTCGCTGTTTGAATGTTTTGAATTTCATTTTTTGCAATCATCGTTATACTAAATGAAATGATAAAAACTAGCCAAGATTAGAATGCATACATATGCTTTAGGAATGCTGTTTTTAATGTGACTGAATTTTTTTACTTCTTTTTTTTGGGGAAGTGATAGGATAACTCGGGAAATATAATTTTTAGGGCCACATTTGAGGAAAGTCGCTATATTCTCATTACCTTTATTTTATGGGTGTAATTTTATATTTTTCGTTATATACCAGACCAGCATTTGGGTATAGGAGCATACGATGAAAGTGGGTATTAACGGCCTTAATTTAATTAAACATTTTGAGGGATTGAGACTCCGAGCCTATCAGTGTTCCGCCAGAGTGTGGACTGTGGGGTATGGGCATCCTGCTAATGTTCGTCCTGATGATGTTATCACCGAAGAAGAAGCCGATAGTTTTCTGCATCAGGATATTGCCAACAGTGAGCGTGCGGTGAATATTAATGTCATGTCCCACTCACCCAAAACCAGTTTGATGCCTTTTTTTCCTTTGTTTCCTTTGTTTTCAACCTTGGTATTGGGAATTTCCTCGCCTCTACATTAAGAAAAAACTTAGTGCCGGCGACTATGGCGGGTCTGCGCAAGAGTTTCTTCGTTGGGTTCATGTTGGCGGGAAAAAACTCCCCGGATTGGTTAGAAGAAGAGAAGCCGAAAAGGCACTGTTCCTGAAATAAACTTAATGGCTCTACGGGTATCGTTATTTTATTCGCATGAAGAAACTTCTGGCACAAGCCAAGGGCGGTAGCGTGCTTTTTTCAGGGAAATGCCACATCAGTTATTCCACTTCCCACGTAAATAACGGTCTTTATGTTATTTACACTTATCGTTAATATTGAAGAAGAGGTTGTTATGTCTACAAGTGTATCTCAAATTGCGGTTGAATATCCAATTCCTACTTATCGCTTTATTGTGTCTATTGGTGATGAGCAAATTCCATTTAATAGTGTTTCAGGGTTGGATATAACCTATGACACGATCGAATATCGGGACGGTATCGGCAATTGGTTTAAAATGCCTGGGCAGCGTCAGTTGATTAATATTACCTTGCGAAAAGGTGTTTTTCCTGGGAAAACGGAACTGTTTGATTGGATCAATTCCATTCAACTTAACCAAGTAGAAAAAAAGGATATCACTATCAGTTTGACTAATGATTCAGGTACCGAATTACTGATGACCTGGAGCGTTTCTAATGCATTCCCTACCTCGTTGACCTCTCCTTCATTCGATGCCACCAGTAATGACATTGCCGTTCAGGAAATGACGTTGGCAGCCGATCGGGTAACGATTCAAGCTATTTAATCTGCTGATAATCATTGAATCTGACAAAGGAATTATTATGACGAATATTACCACCACTTACCCAGGTGTTTATATCGAAGAACTGAACAGTCTTGCGCTTTCTGTTTCAAATAGTGCCACCGCCGTGCCGGTTTTTGCTGTGGGCAGTAGCATTGTCGAACAGGGGAGCGTCACACGAATCAATTCATGGATGGAATATCTTAACCTGCTGGGTGATTTTGATAATAAAAACCTATTAGCAATTTCGCTGCGCGCTTATTTCACCAATGGCGGTGGATACTGTTATCTGATTAATACCGATGATCTGGTGGCTTTAGTTCCCACGTTGGACGATGTCACCTTATTGGTGGCGGCGGGTGAGGATATTAAAACGGCTGTGGACATTTTATGCCAGCCAGGCCGAGGGTTATTTGCCATCCTTGACGGCCCGAAAACGATGCTTACAAAAGATGATGTCGACGAGGCTAAGGGAAAATATGACGCCACGCCATTTGCTGCGGTGTATTACCCGTGGCTAACCGCGGAGTGGGCTGACGCAGATATTCCGCCCAGCGCTGTTATGGCGGGTGTGTATGCCTCAGTGGATTTGTCCAGAGGGGTGTGGAAAGCGCCCGCCAATGTCGCCTTGAAAGGGGGATTGGAGCCGAAGTTTTTGGTTACCGATGAATTGCAAGGGGTTTATAATTCAGGCCGCGCGTTCAACATGATCCGCAGTTTCAGTAACACGGGTACTACTGTCTGGGGAGCAAGAACCCTGGAAGATAATGATAACTGGCGTTATATCCCAGTTCGGCGTTTGTTTAACACCGCAGAGCGGGACATCAAGCGGGCCATGAGTTTTGCCGTGTTTGAGCCGAATAGCCAGCCTACTTGGGAGCGAGTAAGAGCGGCGATCAGTAATTATCTTTATGCCCTATGGCGTCAAGGGGGCTTGGCCGGAAATAGTGAAGAAGACGCTTATTTTGTGCAGATTGGCCGAGGTATCACTATGACCCCTGAGCAAATCAACGAAGGGAAGATGATTATTAAAGTGGGTCTTGCGGCGGTTCGACCCGCGGAATTTATCATCCTTCAGTTCACCCAAGATGTTGAGCAGCGTTAACTCACTGATTACGAGGTATCACTATGTCCGCTATTCTACAAGCGCCCGGTGTTTATATTGAAGAAGATGCGTCGTTGGCATTTTCTGTCAATAATAGCCCTACGGCTGTCCCCGTCTTTATCGGTGAGTTTACGCCGCTATTGGCAAGCTCTGTTTCCGTCTGTACCCGTATCAATAATTGGCTTGAGTTTACCTCGGCATTCTCTCTGGCTCCGGCAACGCAGGTTGTAATTCGTTCGACTAAACCTGATGAACTGCTCGTTATTGAGGATAAAGGCGAAACCGAGCTTAAGTCGAAAACCAAAGCGAAGAGCAAAGTCGCTACTGCCGAGGCACAGGCGTGGATCTACAGCATAGAACGCATCAAATTATCTCCCGCCGTTGAAGCGTTACAGCTCTATTTCCAAAATGGCGGAGGAACTTGTTATCTCTATCCCATCAGTGATGCTAGCGATCCAACGGTGTTGGCGGCTATTCCCGATATTATTGAGCAAAAAGGGGATATTACATTAGTTGTTTGTCCAGAAATCGACCTCGAGTATAAAAGCGCCGTTTACGGCGCAGTGAACACGCTATTAACTAAGAAGGTGGGTTACTTCCTGATTGCGGACAGCAATGATGGTACGCCTGTGTTGAATGTTGAGCATATCCCTCAGGCTGCCGTTTATTACCCACAATTGGAAACCAACCTCAGAAGCTCAGCATCAGTACCTAAGGATGAGAATATTCTTATCAGCGGTTATGAGGATGATGATGGCAAGGACAAGTTTGCGACACTGGCAGTGCTGCGGCAGGAAAACTCAGCGCTGGCTGAAGCCATCGACTATGAACTGGCAGAAGGGCAGAAACGCAGGGTTATTATCCCGCCCAGCCCGGTTATCGCCGGGGCTTATTGCCACACCGACAGCAGCCGTGGGGTCTGGAAAGCACCAGCCAATGTAGCACTCACCGGTATTGGGCGTTTGCTTGATAAAGTTGATGACCAACGTCAGGGGGATATGAATGTCAACGGCGTGAATGTCATCCGCTCTTTTAGCGACCGGGGTTTTGTCATTTGGGGTGCGCGTACGGCGGTAGTCGACCCAGGTGATATTAACTGGCGCTATATTCCCGTTCGTCGTCTGTTCAATTCTGCTGAGCGGGATATTCGACAGGCATTACGAGCTGCATTATTCGAAACCAATAGTCAACCCACTTGGATGCGAGCCAAGTCTGCCGTTGATAATTATCTTTACGCGCTTTGGCAGCGTGGCGCGTTGGTGGGAGATCGCCCTGAAGAGGCTTATTTTGTCCAGATTGGTCAGGGTATCACTATGTCGGAGGATCACATTAAACAGGGCAAAATGATCATGATGATCGGTTTGGCTGCTGTACGCCCGGCTGAGTTTATTATTCTGCAATTTACGCAGGATGTCGCTCAATAATCTCCATAACAACAACATCGGGCATCCGCAGTATCAGGGTGCCTGTTTCACTCTTTATGGAGGAACTTATGATGGAGAGAATACAACCGGGTGTCACACTGTCAGACCGTATTATCTCTGCCAGTCAGGGTGTAATTGCCACGGCCATTCCCGTATTTATTGGTTATACCGAACCGGTTCGAGAAGAACAGCCTGAAACTGTGGCCATTCGTGTCGATAGCCTGGCTGATTACTCCCGGATATTTGGTAGCGAAGGCATCATGGCTTTTGCTGTCAGGCACTATTTTGATAATGGCGGAGAGCAAGCCTTTATTCTACCTCTGGCAGGGAATATGCCATCCGACAGAATGACGGGGCCCGAAGTTGACGATTATTTCTCGGCGCTGCAAAGCACTGATGTTAGTTCCGCGATTGCCAGCGAACCGTTGATTACGTTGATTTTGGCACCGGATATGGCACGTCTTAATGACAGTCCTATGACGGGCAACACAGCCCTTGCAAATTTGTGGTCAAGCGGTTGGGCAATGTTGCTGCAACTCAGTCAAATCAAGCCCAATCTCTTTGTGCTACTGGATGCGCCGGATGACGCAGATCTTGCTTTGCAGTGTGCAAATACCTTGTCGTCAGACTACCGTCAATGGGGCGCTGCCTACTGGCCAAGAGTAGAAACAACCTATAGGGACACATCGGTAACGGAAGGCGAAGCTCCGCGGGCCGTGCTGTCGCCTACGGCGGCCATTGCGGCGGTAATACAGCGTACGGATAAGCGTGTCGGGGTATGGAAAGCGCCAGCCAATGTGGCATTGGCTCAGGTGATCCGTCCGGTTGTTTCCCACTTTCAGGGAGATGCGTTGTTTAACGCTAGCGGCACTTCTCTCAATTTGGTCCGCAGTTTTCCCGGAAAAGGGATCCGTATATGGGGGTGTCGTACGCTGGAAAATAGTGCCAGCTCGTCGTGGCGTTATTTACAAACCCGTCGCCTAGTTTCTTATGTTGCCGCTAATTTGGCCCAGCTAATTCGTCTGTATACCTTTGAGCCGAACAATGAGCTGACGTGGATGAAGTGCAAAGGGCAAAGCTATAACTGGCTTCGGCAACTGTGGTTGCAGGGGGGGCTTTATGGTGCACAGGAAGATGAGGCGTTTAATGTCCTATTGGGGTTAAACGAGACGATGACTGAGGATGACGTTCGTGCAGGGAAAATGATCGTAAAAATAGAGTTAGCCATATTATTCCCGGCTGAATTTATTGAGATCAGTTTGGTATTTGATACCCGCACGGGTGCACTTTTGTTTTAAAAGAGGAAAGAACCCGATGAGCGATTATTACACACCGGCGGTATCGCACCGTTTTATGGCCAGTTTCGTTTTTAACGGTATTCCTAATCCCCTGGATATTCGTTTTCAGCGTATATCAGGCCTTAGCCGGGAACTCCAGGTTACCCAATACAGTGAAGGTGGAGAAAATGCCCGCAACAGTTTTTTAGCTGAAAAAATCCAGCATGGCACTCTCCGGCTTGAACGTGGTGTGATGACCGTATCCCCGCTAACCATGATGTTTGATCGGGTTTTACGTGGGGATAACGTTGCTTATGCCGATGTGGTGATTATGTTATTGAATGAGAATTTACTGCCGCTATCCAGTTGGACATTGAGTAATGCACTGCCGGTCAGCTGGCAAACCAGCGATTTTGACGCCAGCAGTAACGCCATATTGGTTAACACCCTTGAATTACGCTATCAAGATATGCGTTGGCTGGGAGTCAAACTATGACAGTCGAAATCAGAGAGTTAGTTATTCAGGCCCGAGTCGTCTCTGACGCACAGCCGGGCCCTGTGGAACCCCAAAATCGTTCGTTGATACAGGAAAGTCTGGATGACTCGGCGTGGGTAGAAATGATTAAACGTGAAGTGCTGGCAGCACTGCGCGATGGGGAAGGGTGGCGTCCATGAGTTTGCTTGAACGAGGTTTGGCCAAACTGACTATCGATGCTTATAAGGATCGGGAAGGAAAGGTTCGGGCAGGAAATAGCCTACAGGCCATGTACAACCCGACCACGTTACATTTGGATTATCAGACGGACTATTTGCAATCTCAGGCCATTAATAACGAGAAACAGAGCAGTACTTATGTACAGGCGAAACCCGCAGGGCTATCGCTGGAACTGACTTTTGATGCAACTATGCCGGGTAATACCCTCCCGATAGAAACCCAGCTGATGCAGCTTAAACAGCTGTGTACGGTGGATGCAACCAGCAAAGAAACCCGGTTTTTGCACATTAAATGGGGAAAAATGCGCTGGGAGAGTCGTGGCTATTTTGCTGGGCGAGCCAAAGGGCTGTCGGTGAGTTATACCCTGTTTGATCGGGATGCCACACCATTGCGAGCTCAGGTTGTTCTGACGTTGGTTGCGGATGAAAGTCTGGTATTGCAAGAAACCGAACAAAACCTGAAGTCACCGGCAAAAGTGGCGTTACGCGTGCAGGATGGGGTCTCTTTGGCACTGATGGCGGTTAGCACGGCATCAACCCTAGCAGGTGGTGTTGATTATCTGACGCTGGCCTGGCAAAACGGTTTGGATAATCTTAACGGTTTTGTGCCGGGAGAAATTCTACAGGCTACCAGGGAGAATGATTCATGAGTCATCAACTCAAGATCACCGCCGATGGTAAGGTGCTTTCCCTGCTGACCGCTGTTGATGTGGATACCTATCATCGGGTTAATAGCTTAGCCTCAGCAACCATCAAACTCAGCGTATTGGATCGGCCGTTATCCTCTTTCAGTCAGCCCGATATTCAGGAAGAGTTAGCTCACTGCCAAGTGGGAAAAACACTAATGTTAGAGTTGAATACAGGTAACCGAAAATCGGCCCTGTTTAATGGGGTGATAACTCGACAGACACTGCGTATCAAAAATAAACAATCACTGCTCACGTTAGTTATCAAACACCCACTACAACGGATGGTTGATACCCAGCATTCGCAGTTATTTAGTGATGAAAGTGATAAAAAAATCTTAAGTGCACTGTTAAATCAGGCGGGTGTTAAGGCCAGTTTTGGGCAAATAGCCGCATTGGATCAAAAGCATGAACAGATGGTGCAATTTCGCTGCTCGGATTGGTACTTTTTGTTGTGTCGCCTCTCGGCAACAGGGGTATGGCTGCTGCCCTCCCCTGAGGGGGCCAGGCTGGTACAAGCCGGAGCCCAGAGTGCGGCTAAGATCCATATCCTAAAAAGCCGGGGAGATGAGAACAGCGATATTGTGGTGAAAGACGCATACTGGCAGTTTGACAATCAACGTAATCCCGCCTCGCTAGAAGTCAGTAGTTGGGACATCAGTAAGCAACAATCGCAATCGGGTGGCCGCTATGGCAGTAGTGCTACAGGTAAAGGTGCGCTTTCCCTCGATCGTTTAGCTTCGCTGAATAAAGAGAATTGGGATATTCGTTACAGCAGTCCACTCACCACTCAGGAAAGTGGCTATTTAGCACAAGGATTATTGCTCAATCAACGTATTGCCGGGGTGATGGGCGAGTTTTTGCTAGAAGGCAGTACGCTTTATCAATTGGGTGATGGTGTGCAACTGGTGGGATTTGGTTCCCAAATCGATGGCACGGCAACGATTACCGGTGTTCGACAGCGTTTTAACCGGCAAATTGATTGGGAAACCACCTTGGAAATAGGTTTACAGCCAGAACATCTTCCTTTAGTGCCAGAAGCACCAGAGCTGCATATTGCCACCGTAGCAAAATATCAGCAGGACAGTGCGGCGCTCAACCGCATTCCCATTACGCTATCGACCTTAAATAGGCCAAATGAAATTTTGTGGGCCAGATTGGGCAAACCTTACGCTAGCAGTGAAAGTGGTTTCTGTTTTTATCCTGAGCAAGGTGATGAGGTTATTGTTGGCTTTTTTGAAAATGACCCGCGTTACCCGGTTATTTTAGGGGCGATGCATAACCCTAAAAATAAAGCCCCTTTTGAGCCGAGCCAAGATAACAGAGAAAAAACGCTGATTGTTAAAACCGGAGATATACAGCAACAGCTGCTTATTAATAGCAAGGATAGAACTATCACAATAAATGCGGGGGGGAACCAAATGACCATGCAACAGAATAAAGACATCTCTCTGGTGGTGGAAAAAGAGTTTACGTTAAAAGCACAATCCATTCATGCAACGGCAGATAAGTCATTGGCAATATCAGGGAAAAGTAGTGTGGAAATTAAAGGCGCTAAAATTAATCTAACCCAGTGAAGGTGATAAATGGAAAACCAAATACTGACACAACTTTATGGTCGAGGTTGGGCGTTCCCCCCGTTATTTTCCCTGGATAATGGCGTGGCGATGGCTGAAGGGGCAGAAGATGTTCGGCAAAGTTTGCAAATCCTCTTTAGTACCGAGCCTGGAGAGCGGTTGATGCGTGAAGATTATGGCTGCGGATTGAATGATTATATGTTTGAAAATATCCGTAATGAACTGATCGCTGAGATAGAAACTCGGATCCAAGACAGCGTGCTACGTTATGAACCCAGAGCGGATATGACGGATATTCAAGTCAGTCAGGCTCCGAATAGGAGCAATACTCTGCAAGTCCGGGTAGCCTACCGTCTGCGGGGCAGTGAAATTAACCAACAAATTCAAGGGGCACTTGCCCTAGGTGAGGGGAATAGTGCGGAGGTTGCATGAGTGAGGCAATGGTGATAGACGGTGATTTGTTACTGTTTGACCTGCAGTTTGGCAATCGTACGGTAACGGTTCCTGCCCCGGGGAAAATCAGCGGCACAGGTCATGCACAAGTCAATGGCAAGAAAGTATGTATTTTGGGGGATGAAAAGAAAGTACAGGTTTCGGCCACTTATATCACGGCGACCCACAGTATCTTGGGTGATGGAAAAATCACCATCAGCGCACTGGATAGCAGCCAGCAGGCTTTGCAGTGCACTAGCGGGGCTGCATTAATTATCAAAGGTAAGAAGTTTACCGCGATGTTTACGCCGGGAACGGTGGCCACAGCGCCGGGTAGCCCTCCTCCTCCTCCGGATGTTTCGGCGCCTTCAGCAGGAACGGGCAGTTTTATTACCCAACAAAGCTTTGCCACTGTGAATTAAGTTAACCGTCTAATACGGAAATGCAAATGGAGTGAATAGTTATTTATTCGCTGAGGGTTCTCTGTGCTCGGAAAACACAGGTGATATTATGGAATTGACCGCGTTAAACAATAAACTGTCAGATTTAGTACCCGACTCTGATTTCAAATTAGATAACCGAAGCAGTTTAACATTGCTTGAGTATATTAAAGAATATACTCACCAAATTCCTTTTAATGATAAAGAGAATTTTTGGGATGCCTTTTTCTTTATGTTGGACAATGCTCCTGAGGAATTAGCGAAACTCTATCAGGCAGAAACGGCAGCTGATGGAACACTCCCCCCTCATCAAGCTTTTATGTTGGCTATCTTGCAGATATTGGAAACGCCCAGAGCATTATTGAATTCATTGCCGGCTGTTCACCGAAATCTTTATTACCGGGATTTATTAGGTTTATCTTCCCGGCCAGCCAATCCCGATCAGGTGGCGCTGTCTATTGCACTGAATCCCACAGTGAGGACGCAATTATTGGCTGAAGGCACCTTATTTGAAGCCGGTCAGGATGCGCTGGGAAATTCATTGCACTACGGGCTGGATGCCAGCCTATTGGCCAACCGCGGATATATCAGCGATCTGCGTTGGTTACGGAAAAATGGACCTCAGGGATGGGTTATTACCGCCCCTTTGGATGTGCAAAATCAGATAGACCTCCCCATTACGGGGATTCGATTATTCAGTGAAACGCCGGGCGATCGACCCGCGGCCAGTGGCTTACTGATCGTGGCGGCACGGCTGGCGATGGCGGAGGGAGATAGACAGATTACGCTGACTTTTTCCGAGAATATTGAGGTGACTACATTAGCCTCGATACACATTAGCAGCGGCGATCGCTGGCTGGCCTTAACACCCGTGGTAGCAGCGGACAAGGTCACTATCACGCTTTCCGACCGGGAGCCCGCCATTAGTGCGCCAGACAATCTTGACGATCTTACTTTTGAACACCCGGTATTGCGCTTACAGTCAGCGGAAGGCCAGCCACTGCCGCCGGTCACGGCCGTTCAGGTTGAGCAACTTCCGACAACTGATGCGGATAGCCAGTGGGATATGCACACTGCGGCTGCGGTGGATGCCCCCTTCGATTCCTATTATTTGACCCCCTTTGGTTACAGTCGGAATGATGAGTGGGTGCAGGAAACGGGATCTTCGCTTTATTTAGGTTTCTCCGATGTCGCGCCCGGCCAGACATTATCGTTGTATTGGAAGTTAAAAACTCCGATTCAACCTACCGTAGCCTGGTTTTACCTGAATCAGGAGGATCAATGGGCTGCTTTGGACGCCTGGGTTTATGATGAAACTCAAAACCTGTATCAGGACGGTCTCTGGCGTCTGGTATTGCCAGCTGACGCAGCTAATCAGGCCAGCCAAATGCCGGGCGGGCGCCATTGGCTAAAAGGCGTGGTTAGCATCCCCGAACAGGCCGGCGTTTGGGAAAGTTATCCCTGGTTACAAGGCGTTATTTATAATGCAATGACGGCAACGTTAATCAATGCAGAAACCTTAAGCGATAGCCATTTCTTGCAAGCACTCCCCGCCGAGACTATCCAGCACTCAGTTGAACCTATTCCCGTGGTGTCAACCATCTCTCAGCCTTGGGCATCATGGGATGGCCGTATGGCGGAGTCAGATGGTGAATTCTTTGAGCGTGAGGCGCAGCGTATCTCACACCGTAATCGGGCGCTGACCTGGGGCAATATGGCTACGTTGTTGAAACAGCGGTATCTCAGTATTTTCGATGTGAAATATCCGGGCAATGATGAGTTAACTCAGGTGCCTGCCCCTGAGATACAACAGCTGACGGTGATCCCCGTAAACCGTTATAACGACGGCGATGACCCTCTACGTCCACTGCTCAATCCGGCTCGTCTGGCGGAAATGGCCGACTGGTTGGAACAACGGGACTCGCTCTGGGCCTCAATTATCGTGGCTAATCCGACCTATATTGATGTGCATATCGATTATCAACTAATTTTCAAATCAGGCGTTAACCCGGATTTTGGCTATCAACAACTCCGACAACGCCTGAGTGAGGTATATATGCCCTGGAGTGTCGATGAACAACGGGCGGTCATGATGAACAATAATATTGGCTATTTTCAGTTGCTGGCAACCATTCAACAGCACCCGTTGGTTGAACGGGTCACTGGCTTGACATTGCATCGGGACGGTACCACTACGACTGTCGATGACATGGCTTCGGTGGATGCAAATAATAACGAAGTGCTGATTCTGGTCTGGGAAAATGATGATTTGGCGCAACGTCGAGGAGCAAAATATGAGTAATCCAGACACATTGTTTCTCCTTGTAAAAGAGGATATCCATTTCGATAAGTTGCTAAATCAGGCTCATCAGGTGGTGGAACAGCAGACCGGAAAGTTATGGACAGATACCGCAGAGCACGATCCGGGGGTGACAATCCTGGAAGGGGTCTGTTACGGCGCGTCAGATTTAGCCTATCGCCATACATTACCGCTGCAAGATCTCCTGACGCCTGCAGTGTCTGAGCAGCAAGAGGGGGTCTTCCCCCGCGAATTTGGCCCGCACCGGGCGCTGACCTGTGGCCCAATCACGGCTGATGATTACCGAAAAGCGTTACTGGATTTACACAGCAATGATTGGCCGGTAGAAAACGCCGGTCATGAGGGCGATTTCTTATTTCGCAATGTGCAATTGGTGCGTGAACCGGAATATGAGCGGTATACCTATTGGTATGACTCAACGAAAAGAGAGTACAGTTTTGTAGAGACAGACAACGCAAAAAAGTTAACTCTGCGGGGGAATTACTGGCTCTATCTGGAGCCTACCCGGCAAACTCAGCGCGATCCTGCGGCGGCAAAAGAACAGCTCAACGCATTCTTGACGGAAAATCGCAACATTGGTGAAGCAGTCAGCCAGATAAATTGGCTGGAACCGGTTGATTTTCCTCTATTACTGGATATTGAACTGGGTGACGATACGCAGAATATCGCCAACATATTTGCCAACGTCTATAGTGCGGTTGAACAGTTTATGATGCCCAGAGCGCTGCGTTACAGCACGGGAACGTTACAACAGCGGGGCATGAGTAATGACGATATTTTCGACGGACCGCAGCTGAAATACGGTTGGATACCGGAACTGGCACCCGATCGGGACTATACACAAGGTGTTACGCTCAATTTGAGCCGGCTGGCTAATGTCTTGTTGGGCATTGACGGCATCAAGAATATTACCCGCATGGTATTAGGGGATTACGATAGTAATAAAATTACTCCGGTCGCGGATGATACCTGGTCATGGAAAATAGCCGCCGGATGCTATCCACGGCTGTGGGGAGCGAACCCTATCCATTTATTGGCACAGCAAGACAGTCCGCTTCGGGTGATTGCCAAAGGGGGGATCAGCGTCACCGTCAGTGAACAGGATATTATTAACAGTTTCCCTCCAATTGAAATGATCCAGAATTCGCCGGTTACCTTACATTACGGACAACACCGTGATGTGGGCAGTTATCATCCGGTTAGTGATACCTTGCCCCCGTGCTACGAACTACAGCAGTCATTGCAGATATTGGCTGATCCTGACCGTTCACGGGTGTTGGCATTGCATCAGTTTATGTTGCCCTTTGAACAACTATTAGCCAACGGTTGCCAGCAACTGGCGATGCTGCCGCAGTTACTGGCTTTTCAACGCAAGGGGATCCGGGTATGGGGAACGCAGTGGCCGTTTAAATCAGGTTCTGTAAACGATGAGGCCCATAAAGATTACGCCGCAGAGCTAAAAGACTGGCAGGAAGGCATAGCACAAGATACCGAACAGGAACTGAATATCATCAATTACCTGTTGGGTTATTTTGCTACGCAACGGGCACCCCGCACCTTTACCTCCGAAGCCAGTGACTTTCTTGCTGTGCAACAAGGCTATTTGTCGCAGCAGACGGTATTAACTTACCACCGTGATAATATTCGTATTGATCAGGTCTCCTCATTACAAAAACGCATTGCCGCCCGGATGGGATTGGGGGGGGGATTATTTAAGCCGCAGCCTGATTTAAGTCGACTGCCTTTCTACCTTATCGAACACCGCGCCTTGCTACCGATCAAACCCAACGACAAGTTTGATTATGAGCAAACGCCAGATTCAGTAACGCTGGATGATGAGAATAGTCCGAGTTATCTGGTGATCACTCAACGCGGTATTGGTGATAAGTTAACGCCAGGCCAGGTGGTCAATCTGACGCTGTATGAGGGCGAGGTCGGTGAGAACAAGTTTATTTTACGTGGGCAGATGATCGCCAAAACCGACACTGACAGCATCTGGTTGAATATCAGCAACAGCGCACAGTTGGGCCATAACTTAGCGCGGGTGATGGCCGCGGCAGAGAACAGTAAGTTATACTGGCAAAATAGCCTGGTGTGGCTGGAAGATATGAGTTACCGCCTAGCCTACGCCAGCGATCAAACCCAGAACGGTGTACAATTGCCGGCGAATCAACGGCGATTGACCCGAACCGATCAGACGCCGTTCCCGGCTCTGATTAGGGTGGGAAGCGAAATCACACTGATCCGTAATTTTGGAATAGGTAACATTACTCGGGACGTTGCGCCGGAACTTAATGCCAGGGTCATTAGCTTTGACCGTATTCAAGGTACCCTGATTATCGAACGTTTGGAAACATCTACTCTGCCTTTCCCGTCTCCTGAAGATGACTGGCGCTACAATTGGCACTTCTCCGGTGATGAATATGAACGTACTGACCGTTTCTCATTCGTGATTAGTGTGGTGGTCAATAGTGCGTTAATTTCTATGCCCGGAGTTGATCCCTATAAATTGGAGGAGTGGGTTAAAGACACTATTCTCACTGAGTTTCCTGCTCATATTTCCATGATTATTCATTGGATGGATAATAGCAAGTTTTTAAATTTCGGTAGAACCTATCAGCGCTGGCAAAATAATGGAGCACCATTAGGTGATGCCGCTTATTCTATTTTAGAAAATTTGACACTGGGGAGATTACCATCAGGTTTTATCGGTATTGGCATAATGCGAATAGCCACACCTGCTCAACGGACTGAAGTTATCGGCAGCGATGAAAATGAATGGAATACAGACAAGATAATTCAGAACGAATTATTCTATGTTCCGAAAGAAAGCTAAAAATAACCTGGTCATCTAATGGAATTTTATTAATCATATTTGTGGAGTTCATTATGAAAGAAACTCGTCGTTTAATTATTGGCAATGAAAAACAAATGTTAACTGGCCTGGCAGTAGTTGGGCCAAAGGCGGATGATTTAAAAGAAAGATTTAAGGAAGGCAGTATTCCGCTGCAAACGGATTTTGAGGCGCTAATTGATATTGCAGACGTTGGGCGTAAAGCGGCAGGGTTAGCTCCAGGGCAAATTGGCCCGGGGAATGGTTTTCAAATTGACAGCTTAGAGCGCTTGTCTGTAAAGGTTGACACCAACAGTGGATTATCAGTAAGTAGTTCTGGGGTAAAGGTTATACCAAAAACTAATGGTGGAGTAGTAATAGATTCAACCGGTATCTCTGTGAAGCCAGGTAGAGGAATGGAAGTTACATCTGATGGCGTGCGTATAACAAATGAGTTTGCTTTCCAGAAAGGTATGATTCTGATGTTTGCCGGAACAGAGGCTGAAATGCCGCCTGGGTGGGCTTTATGTGATGGAGGTGATGGCAGACCAAATCTGATAGACCGTTTTATTTTAGGCTCTACGTTCACTAACTCAAAATATTCTAATACTGCACAACTAACAGGTTCAGGTACCACAAAAGCCTATAACAAGCAGAGCACACCATTTACGGTTACAGGTTCGGTTACTGTAAATGAGATTATATTAACGTCTAGCCAAATTCCTTCGCACAGCCATACTGGCGGAATGGCTTATTGTACTCATAATGGACATAGTCATGGTAGTACGTCGTTGCCTGACACAAAAATATGGAGGATTGATAATAGAAATGAACTCGTCTTCTCTGAACGCAGTTTTAAGGATCGCTCACTATCTTATATACCGAGCAACAATTACGCATGGCTTGCGTATACGTCAAGTGTTGGCGAAGGGGCAGGCCATAATCATACTGCTAAGATGAGCACTGATGGACATCAGCATTCCACGGATGTTATTCCGCCTTACTACACGTTGGCCTTTATTATCAAGTTATAGTTTGTTGATTAATTGGAATGAATCTTGACTGAGAGCGCTAAGGATAGTGCTCATCTACTAATTCTTCAATGGCTATTTTCTCAAAGGTTTATATGGAAAATCCTGACCTAGGTGATGGGAGCTTTATTGGGCGAGTCACAATCGTTATTGAAATATCAGATTGTGATGGAAATAGAGTAATAGAGAAGTGCTCATCTGTGTTTCATAAAAGAATAGACGAAATCATATCAAAAAAAATACAGGAATTAATATTTAGCCTGAATGAAAATTTATCCATCGACCGTCTTGTTGTGGATATAGGCATGATTGAGTATGAACTATTTGAAGTCCAGATGGTGGACAAATTAACTCTAGCATTGGAAAAAGCATTGTCGGTTTATTATCAGGCAATACCAAAATTTTCCTTGGGTGAAACGGGCGCCTACCCCACGTGCCAATCAGAACGTCAACTAATAGAAAATGGCTTATTGGCTCAGTCTTTGCCTCAAATGTCAGCGGCATTAGTGGAAAATAGAATATCAGTCCCATCAGTCCCATCAGTACAGTCGGTGGCAGATATCGCCGCTGAAACAACAGCTACTGGCGAGCTATCACTGATAGCCACCGTCGAACATTATTTACAGCAAGGAGATTGGTCAACGCCATCAAATCAGATCCTGCCTTTAAATAGCCAAGAATCACCATTGATTACGCAGGACCTCTGGTTACAGGTTCAGCGCCAACCTCAGCAATGGTTACCTATGCTGGCAAAGCACTGTTTACAGCCATCTGGACGGCGGCGTTTGTCGGTAATTCTTTCGCAAGCGGCACAGAAGGTGCTATGTCGCTTAATGACTGAAGATAACCCTATAGCAGTGCAATTCAACCATACATCAAGGGTCACGCCTGAGCAGTTAACTACAGCGGCAGAGCATTATTTTAGAAATCAAGGCGCGGTGACAAAAGAAAACCCGGACGTTATATCGACCCCGTTGGAGTGGCCACCACAAACAACGCCACCAATCGCTATGACGGAGCAACTCAACCATACAGCAAGAAGGGGCATTCCTGAGCAGTTAACTACAGCGGCAGAGCAGTATTTTAGAAATCAAGGCGCGGTGACAAAAGAAAACCCGGACGTTATATCGACCCCGTTGGAGTGGCCACCACAAACAACGCCACCAATCGCTATGACGGAGCAACTCAACCATACAGCAAGAAGGGGCATGCCTGAGCAGTTAACTACAACGGCGGAGCATTATTTTAGAAACCAAGGCGCGGTGGCAAAAGAGAACCCAGAAGCTACGCCGACTCAGCCAAAATGGTTGCCACAGAAAGCGTCATCAGTAGCATCAGATTTAACCCGTAGAGTCGATAAAGAAACCCCGGAGCCTATTTTTGCCACCACGCTCAAGGGAAATAAGCCGCCGGCATGGTCAGGTACAAAACCCGTAGCTCAACCTATGGGAGTGGATATAGCCCCCATATCAGGAAAGATTTTGGCTGTCAGTAATGCGGGAAGTTTAATTTTTTGGCCGCTATTATCAACGTTTTTTAGCATTTTTGGTTTGCTGGAAAAACAGGTGTTTATTAATCAGCAGGCACAGGTAGACGCCGTATGTTTACTTGACTGGCTTATCTGGGGGGATGATGAAATATCTAACCGGCGGCTGACATTAACTAAAGTCTTGTGTGGATTACCGATGCATTTCGACGCGGCATGGTGCGCTCCGGCGGCAGAACAAAAAATAGTGATCAGCGAATGGTTGGAGGGGGTCCGAGGGCAACTTCCTGCCTGGAAAAGAATGGGGTCAGAGGATATTCGTACGCTTTTTCTACAACGTGCTGGCGAAATTCTTTGGTTAGAGGGAGGGATAACCATTCATGTTAACTCGGAAATTTATGATGCACTCATTAATGACTGGCCGTGGCCAATGAACATGGCCTGTTTTAACTGGCTACAGCAACCATTAACTATTCGCTGGTTATGACCTTCCAACGAGTATTCCAGGATGAATTAAAATATGAGTATATCTTCAGTATTACAGTCTAGAGGCTGCCAGCATCGCGGAGATCAATTGTTGCTGTTGTTTGGTGAGTTGGAGCGGATAGACCTTGTCTTGCAGCATTATTATTATCGTTTCAAGGGAACACGTAACGATCTGGTCGATGAATTCTTGTTAAGTGAGACGGAGGTGTTGGCGCGGATCAATCAGCCTCTTGGCAGACCGCATTGGGCGAAAGCCGAACTGACAATAAAGCAGGCTCAAAGTACTCAACTTTCAGAGGTAGCAGAAGGTCTCACTGAACTGGTTGATCGTTTTGAATTAACTGATTTCGAGCGAGATACTCTATTGCTGGGTTTATTGCCCCACTTTGATAGCCGCTATTATGGTTTATTTTCTCTACTTCAAGGCGGAAAACAAAGCCAGCTACCCAGTTTTTCATTGGCATTAACGTTATTTTGCCATTCAGAAATGGAAAAACGGGCACATCAAGCCAGTTTTTTACATCGTCCGCCATTGCTCGGCTGTCAGCTATTATCCGTTGATAATAATCACAAGAATCTGGCGTGGAGTCAGACGACATTTATTACTGACACCGGTGTCTACCATTTTTTATTGGGGCACCACTACCTTTCGCCGGTATTAGCCCAATGCGCTCAATGGTTCATGTTGCCAACGTCTCCCTGCTATCCGGAAAGTTTAAAGCAGGCATTTGGGCCACTATTAACGGAGGATATTGAACCTCGACCTGTGGTGTTATTACAGGGCGTTGTGGGTAGCGCCAGAGCGCATACGGTTGCTCATATTTTCTCTTCAGAAAAACGGCAGACGCTGGTTGTCGATATGGGCAAATTCGTTGAAAGCGATGACGATGTAATATTAATGCAATTAAAGTGCATTCTACGGGAAACGCGTCTGCGGGGCGCGTGTAGCGTATTCCGGAACCTGAGCTTACTGAAGGAACGAAATTCATCATTCCTCGATTCCCTATCAGAGTTATTGGCTCAGCCAGGAATAAGAGTTGTTTGTCTGGTGGACCCGTACTCACCGTTGTTATTGTTTAAAAAAACGTCAACATTACAAATAGAGATGCCGATTTTTACCCATGAGGAAAAGATACTGTTATTAACAGGCTGTTTGCCTGAACGCCGTTCAGCAGATATTGATCCGATAAGCTTAAGCCAGCGCTATACCTTTAATGCAGAAAGTCTACCGCTTATTATACAAGAGGCTGAGCTTTATCAACGACAGCGGGATTATTCGGATATCTTGCAACAATGCGATATTCGTAAGGCATTCAATTTACGCGCACAACAGAATTTTGGTTCATTGGCTAAAAGAGTTACGCCTAAGCGAAACATACAGGATCTCTTAGTATCCGATAATATCACGCAGCAATTAAAAGAAATTATTACCGCAATAAAATACCGGGAGAAAGTTCTCTCAAGTGGTTTTAAAGATAAAATTGGCTATGGCACAGGGATTAGCGCTTTATTCTACGGTGACTCTGGAACGGGGAAAACGATGGCGGCAGAAGTACTGGCGAATACTATTGGAGTAGATCTCATTAAAGTAGATCTCTCAACAGTAATCAATAAATATATCGGGGAAACGGAGAAAAATCTCTCCCGTATCTTTGATTTGGCAGAACTAGATGCCGGTATTTTATTTTTTGATGAAGCAGATGCATTATTTGGTAAGCGCAGCGAAACTAAAGATGCACATGACAGGCATGCTAATATTGAAGTGTCATATTTATTACAGCGTTTGGAAAGCTATCCTGGTCTGGTTATTTTATCTACCAACAATCGAAGTCATTTAGACAGTGCTTTTAATCGTCGTTTTACCTTTATTACACGATTTACTTATCCGGATGAAGCGGTGCGCCATGAGATGTGGCAGAAAATATGGCCAAAGAATATCAAGGTTTCATCGGATATTGATTTTAATCAATTAGCGAAGAAGGCTAATGTCACGGGAGCTAATATCAGGAATATTGCTCTGTTAGCCTCTTTCTTTGCCGGAGAAAATGAAAATCAAGAAGTCACTTATGCTCATATTGAAACTGCACTTGCTCGCGAGTTAGCTAAAACAGGCCGACTGACGATTTAGGTTCTCTTTAGAAATATGCTTGAAAGTCGTAGACAGACACATTGTAAATATTGAATGGTCCAAATCTAACCAAGAGGTTTTCATATGTTAAAAACTCAAACGGTAGTTGAAGTCAATAAAGTGATGAATGCGATCCTGCGTGAATATCTTAATAATGACGTCGCTATTCGCTTTGATTTACCCGATGTCGATGCCACGCAGGCAGATGCTGCTATCAGCGTATTTCTTTATGACATACATGAGGATCTACAATTACGAACGGCTGAGTCTCGAGCATTTAGTGCTTCGGCCGGTAGATTATTGCCCGGCTGGGTCAATATTCAATGCAACTATCTGATTACTTACTGGGAACCTACTGGGCCAGCCAACGATGCCAGTAATCCTGATAGCCAGCCGGACAATCAGGCAATACAGATAATGTCTCAGGTGTTGGATGCCTTAATTAATAACCGACAACTGACCGGTATCCCTGGAGCCTACACACAGGTTATCCCACCGAAAGAAAACCTAAATAGTTTGGGTAATTTTTGGCAGTCTCTGGGCAACCGGCCACGTCTGTCTCTCAATTATTCTGTCACGGTACCCATTAGTTTGAGTGATAAAGAAGATAAGTCCACACCAGTCACATCACTGTCGGCAAATATCGAGCAAACAGCGTCGATCTCTTCACAGGTCATTAATGATGCATTACGGGAGCTATTGATTGCTGCCATCGGTGGAGGGGCTGATGCCAGGCTAGCCGTCACTCACGTTAATCTGAACACCATTCCGGCAACTCATACGACAAGTGATGTGTTTAAAATGGCTGTTTCTCTGGCTGTATCGGGTATTACACGGGAAGAATATATTCCCAAAATAAGCGATGTATTGGAGGGTTGGGTAAGTAATGAAACTGCTGTGGTGACTCTCGATGGCTATGGCATTTATATCAACACGGTTGAAAAATCAACCCTGTCTGGCATTTAGGTGAGGGTGTGAATAGTTAGGTTGCATTAATCTGTTCCCTGGAAACTGATTTTAATTAAATCATTCAGATACTTCTGAACTAAAAGTATTTAAACGTTATATTTTTTCTAAAAAATAGCAAAAATAATCACCCTATCAATAGATAGCATTAGAGTAGTAAATTTCAATTGGTTTCTGAAATAATAATTAAATGAAGAAGATTTCATTATGTCTAATGTTGAAGAAATAAAGAAATTAACACAATATAAAAATAAATAAAAAAAAGGGGGGTGCCAACGATTAGTGAGAGTATTAACGAAGCTACTGAGATTTCAGATTCAGCTGATTACCAGCCATCATCGGACAGTAAAAATTGATGTATTACTGTATGTTTTTGAATAAGACTCACCGAACTTAGGCAATAAGAATAATAACCCCATCTTTCATCAATACCGGTGGCGGATAATATGCAGCTGAAGGAAATAATTGAGCAGGACTTTCTGAGTAAACTCTCACAGCTAATGGAGGGGGTTGTGCCGCATTATGGCACAGTCCGGTACATGCTGTTTTTTTATGTTTCCAGCCTATGTTTCTGATCCGAAATGCCTTCAGTCGCCTGTATTACCCGCCGATATTCTCGGTCATAGTGCCTTTCAGAATCCAGTCTTAAATAATCCTATCCTGAGGACAGTCTTATGCCTTACTCCAATGAGTCGAAGGAAAAAAAAACAACGTCAAAAGAAACCGAAAGAGATCACGTTGACGAGGCCTCCCAATGGCTTAGCCAAGGTGACGCTGGCCCCTCGTTGCCTGATGAGGGGGGAGATATCTCTGTACGGCAGAAGGCCGGAAGCGACAATGACAGTTTGTTCTCTTTTATTCGTAAGGCACATCTACAAGAAGCTCAGGAATTCAGGCGCAAGGGGTATAACAGCCAGGTGCCCGAGGTTGACCCGAGGTTAGTGACGCAGCTGCGTGACGACTTGGCCGCGGCCAAATCTCGCCTGTGCCTCCAGGCAAGCGTTGGGGGGCCGCTGGGTTCTCTGTGGCTACTGGAGCAGATAGGCAACATAGAGCGTCTTACGGGCAAGCTTTCGGACGACGTCATAAAGCTCTGGGTTGAGCATGAGTTGCCACGCAAAAGCGGCGGGGAAGCCACGGAGACTGCATTGGGGAGCCGGCGTACGGCTCAGTCGCTGGCCAGACGGCTGGAGTTAACCCTGCAGACGCTGATACGTGTTGTCCATACCCTGCGTGCTATTGATGATTACAGCACCCAGGAAAAACGGCACGACATGCTGGTCGCTGAGCTTACCGATGCATTCTCCTCCAGTGATAAAAGTACGGTGATACAGACGCTGGGGAGCATTACGGCAGAGACGTCAGGCCATGCTGCCTGGGCTTCTCTTATGCAGGCCAGGGCAGCGGCGTGGGAGGCAGGTAAGCCGACCTCCGTCAATGCGATGATTGCGGCCTCGCGGCACGAAGCAGCAAAAGCCAATAAAAAAGCCCGTGAGCTGCAGGGCGCTTCGCAGGCTTTCTTTAGTGATGTTGCCGCCTATCTTCAGAGCCTCTCCAGCGATTTGGCAACAGCATCGATTAACGTAAGTCAGAGCGTTTCTCCCCAAGTCATGCCGCCTGTGAATAATGATGAGGTGGCTGCGCCGTTGTCACGATCAAACACACTCACGCAGAGAATCAAGACGGGTTTTGCTAAGAAAAAGGAGCAAGGGCAAGTGGTGCTTGCGGTGGCGAAAAGCTATGCGTATAGGGGCGCTGGGATCCTACGGCATGGTCATACAACTGAAATCCCATCAAAAGAACCCGAACACGTCATTGCCGATTCCATCATCAGAAGCATTTTATGGCAGTGGCAACAGCCGGCAATAAAAATTCAATACGCCAGCGCTGCGCTGTTGTCAAAAGTGGATGAGCTGCAAAAAATAGAAGGGATACTTTCATCCTACGCTGTGACGCCTGGCAAGGGAAATGAACAAGAGGGCAGCGATATTTCGGTCAGTCAGCCGGGTGAGGATGAAATGGATGCACAGGTCAGGCAATGGGTGAATGACAGCCTTGAACAGGAAAACCCCGAAAACCAACTGACAGCAAAAGTGGCGGTGCTGGAGCAGTTGCTGGGCGGTGATATCAACCACGCTCAGACCGTTTTGGCGCGTCTGGGTAACACAACCGAGAATATTCAGAATATGCTTCGGCGGCAGCGGTTTGCTGTTCTGAAAATGATTGTTGAACACCTCCCCGATATTGCCCTCTCCCTAAAGGCGGTGGATAAACTGCTGCCGGATATTGCCAAGGACCTCACTGCGAGTATTGCTGCCTTGGATAAAGCCCTACTGGCAGTAGCATCCCCCACACGCGACTTTGCCGAAGCTAAAAAACAGGTTGGCTATGCGCAATTGCTGGCGACAAAGGTTAAGGAAAATATATCGGCAGAGTCCGCACGGCTTACCGAAAGGCCGTTGGATGAATATTCTCGGGGCTCACGCCTTGCCAAACATTGGGCTAATCTTGCCAAAGAACAGAACCTGAGCAATTATCCGCCGCTTGATGCAGAACATGCATTTTCCTCACTGAAAAAACAGGGTCTGTTAGACGGGGTTCTTTCAACCGGAGACCCGGAGGGGTATCTCTTCGCCACCCGGCTTGCCGGTGAGCTTGAAAATGCCCGCAATGATGAATTGAGATTACCGATGAGTCCGGAGCAATATACTGCATTAGAAAAGGATCTTGTTGAGTATATTGTGAAGTGGGGGCAAAAGAGGATCTCACATGGGGGAGCTCGTATCGTTATTGAACTGTCTTTTGAGCAGGCATTGAATACGGTGGCATTCAACTTGTCTAATCTTGCTCGAGTGCCATATAAAATCCTTAAGGCATCGATAAAAATACCTTACAACGTTAACAAGGTAAACAATTATACCATGCCCGGTCACGATAAGCCCTATAAGGCTATTTATGGCTTGCTAGAAAAGAAATTAAAGCAACTTGGCTTTAATTTAATTACGGCACCAGTGCCTGGGGTGGTCAAGTTTGCAGCCGGTTCTTGGGTGGCTGCAGGCGCAACTTTGTATAATTTACATGTCGGGAGTAGAGAGAAAACATTTAGTGCGGTTTATCAACGAATAGCGGAAGGGAAAAAAAAGGAAAAAATAAAAATGGACTCACCGGGGGGGATGCTTTTTGATTCTGTGATTGATGGCACTTCTACGGCTGCTTTTAAAGGGATACGCAGGGCCTGGCAATCAGAGGGAAGTGAAAGCGGCGTTATTTTCGATAAACAGTACGTTAACGAACATGTTGGTGACGCTAATGAGGAAACACTTCCGCAAGCGCACTGGGGCGAAATGGCGGCCGAAAATGATAATGCTGCATGGGCGAATGCTGCGGCGAACGAAAGAGAAGTCGAGCCGGTGAGTCATTCATCGTCATTACAGCAACAAACAGATGTTAAGCCGTTCTCTGATAATCGTGACCCGACTTCCGACCAACCCCGAGTCAGACGTAAACGGACAGTGGTGAATGAGGCTACCGCTCAATCTCATCAAGAACCTGATACAGCACCAGTCAACGCGACTCTAGAGTCAGAACATTTTGATTTTGATCGTGGCATACGTTATCAGGACTTCTCCGATGAACAGAAAAAACAAACCTATTTACATGCCATTAAATTCGTATTACTTCAAATAGAAAATGATGAAAACTTACGACAAGAAATTAGGAGTAAGGCCTCTCTTGCCAGGATAGGTGCCAAGATCGCAGTTCCTGTTGATATAAAAGGATACAAACTGAATAACACAATTTTCCTTCCTGATGATGCGGGCTCCAAATCGGGGATTCTTATCCGTTTGGATTCGGAAATACCTTATTACTATGTCAGCGAAGGGAAAGACCTTTTAGCAAACATTGAATGGGCCATGCCTTATAATGCTGATCAACGGAAGCGTCTTCGTGTTATCAATATTTATAAATTCTCTGAGACTATTACTCTTCCCAGTGGTATTGATATGCTTAATAATATCAGGAGCGGGAGATCCATTTTTGAAGAATACTTTAATTATAACGATCCGGAGCCGATGGATATTGCGAGTCTTTCTGAAAGACTCGCTAATACTATCGAGGCTGATTATAAGCTTAAGAACGCGACCCCAACAAACAAACTATTAATTCCCAGGGCGATTGTTGGCGCCCACATTCCTGACCCAGAGGTCCGTGCAACCGAAGCAAGATATCATCTTGACTTCACCTGGGCTAACTTGACTGCCGCAGAGTATCTGAGGTCATTCGCAAGACCATTCTCTACCCTCAGTGGGCAGGCACAGTTAATAGTCAGTGACATTAAAGGGGAAACGGTACAAGAAACAGAGTTGCATGTACATCAGGCTGAATATATAGGAAGCTGGGTTGACGTCACGGTAGGGACAGTTACCTTCTTTACGCCAGCGGGGGTGGCCCTCAATACCGCGCAATTAGCAGCGGAGATTGCTGCTGATTTGATAGAGGGTCAGGATCCTGACCCATTAGCGATTATTGCTTTGATTGCAGGGAGCATTCCTGGAGGTAAAATTGCAGCTAAAGTAGGGAAATTCAGCCATATTGGCGGTAAGACTGTTAAATACGGCTTGATGCTTGGAAATAAAACTGTCGATCTGGCAATCGTGGGGAAAAGCATTAAGACAGCCGTAGACACTGGTGAGCCCCTCGCTATTTACCAGGCATTTTTGGCCAGTGGCATGAGTGTTAAGAATTCTTATGACATGGCAAAAAATATGTCATCAAAGCTAAAAATAAGTAGAAAAATGGAAGACAGTGCTCCACTGGAAAAACTTGAAGCGCTCCAAAATAATGCTCCCGAGTATCCTTTAAGTTCAAAAATGCCCGTGCGCACATTTAGAGTTGGACAGACAGACCTGCTAGGCAAAATAAACCATGGGGAAATTGAGATATCCAGAGATAACGGAGCCAAATGGGAGAGGGGAAGTAAACTTCATTTGTTAGCGTTTAGGCTACAAAACGCGGGGGGGGGACACAAGCTTCCTGCAGAGGGTAAATCAGCACCTCAGGATCATTCACAATCCACGAATCTTGTCACTGAAAATCCGACAGTGAGCATACCGCCG
>NZ_JAZGQC010000002.1:0-16202 GCF_052217165.1 Yersinia sp. 2540 StPb PI | reverse complement strand
GACAAAATAGCCTCCACAAACTTAGAAGCAGTGGAGGCAGCATGACTACCAATCAATTTAACCCTACCCCAGAACAGCGCCGTGTTGTTCTTGCCGAATATGCCGAACCTAATGATCGCCTCGTGCGTGAAAAGGAACGTCAGCGCATTACTTCTATTTCCCGCTCAACTGCATGGCTTCTTGAGAACGAAGGCCGTTTCCCTGCCCGTAAGCCTCTTGGCCGCAACTCATGTGCATGGTTGCTCAGTGACTTACTTTGCTGGGTTCGCAATCCCCCGGCTGTAAATAACGTTAATACTCCATGTGGTCGCAAATTGGCCTAACAGAGTGTCAATGCAAACTCACGCAAGATCGCCTGATCAGCGAAAAGAAATTAACTTGCGAGCAATTGCACAAAGTAAATAGCAGTATCTGAAATGCTGTCGCGGCGGCTCTAAATAATGAACTTATTGGAGCAATAAAAATGGTATCTAAGAAAGTAACTGCCTTATCTGGCAGTACCCAAACTCAGCCTAAAATCGTACTCAGCGGTATTAACGTTAATGGCTTGCCTATCGAGTTTGTTAGTCAGTGGACAGAGTATTGGACTAAGCAAAGTTTCGCTATTTCAGTACCTGCTATTATTCGTCGCCAGTATTACCCGGATGATTCAGCGTTTAGTATTGCCATGCGCAAAGCTGGCTATGTGCCGGTTCGTACGCGAAAGCTGACAGGGAAGAAGGAGAGTTTCTGGCTGTATCGTGTAACTGGCAATGATAAGGGGGTATGTCCAGCAGTTCCCGCTAATAGCAAGGCTTGCGGCCCATTTGTGCAGGTGTCACACAAGCCTCGATATGGTTATAACGAGGTCGCTTTAGATGGGAAATTACTTCATGTGTATGGCGACCACATCCGTTTACTGACTAAAAAGCGGGTTCGTGTGAATGGTAAGCAGGTTCAGGGCTACACAGCTAAAGGTCTGCGTGTGGAGGTAGTGGCATGATGCTTACAACTCCAGTAGCCAGCCAGAGTAAAGCCTTTCCCTTGGCTGGCATCCTGAACCGACTATCTTTGAGCGAGTCGCATACTAAACACCGCAATTCACCGAGTTTACCGGCACACCGTAACCTGTTGATTAAACTTAATTGTGCTGAAATGGAATTAGCTAACTCATTGATTCTTGCACAAACCTGCCGCGCAGGGAGTCGAGTAAACAAAGACGAACAGTATTCGGGTTCGGCTGAACATAAACATTGCTTAGGTTCGGTAGTCATTCGAAACGGATGTAACAACGAAAATCAGCAGGTTACAGGCAAAGAAAAGGGAGGTACTGAGAATACCGCCCTTTGTGGTTATGGTTTTTTCCATCATGAGTTAAATCAACATCTTGCAGCGCGGCAGGATTTGCAGCTAGTTAGAAACTATTCGCAAAACCCACACATGCTAAATGATTACTCAAATCTGAGTCATGAGGAAAATCAACATCTTGCAGAACAGCATGTTAGTACCTGCGAAACTTTCGTAGGTCAGCCTTTTGGCTTTTATTTTAAACTGAATGAGGTGTTAACTTTATCACTCGAATTTGGATCGTGGTTTACTTTAATATCACCTGAGAGCAGCCCTTTCGTAAACCAATACAGCAATATTACAAATATTACGATTATTACTGATTGCCCTTTAGTTGGTATTTCCATAGTAAAACCTCCTTTGAATACTCAGCCTTTTTGCTCGATACCGCGAGATTGTAACTCTTTTCGGATAATGCGCTTTATCCAAGCAGAAACAGATGCATCTCCATCTTGTGCCAAAGCTTGCTTGATACCATCCTCCAACGCAGGTTCTACACGCAAAGCAATTTGTTTATTACCTTTACCTTTTATTTCTATGGTTGACATTTGGTTGACACCTAACTATGTTTGGTTGGTAGTCAAGTGTATGACAAGTGCATACCAAAAGGCAACGCCCCAGAGTGCTAGAACACTACTGAGGCGTTTAACCACCAACGATAGATTAGATATCGAGGCAGCTATGTTAAATCATACCCCAACTCGCTTTAAATTTCTCTTTCTCGCCGTGCACCGTTCTGACCTGAACGCCAAGCCGCACCGTGAATCTGTAACCGCCCATTCTGAACAAGAAGCCCGCCGCTCTCTGTCCGGTCAGTTCGTACTTTCCTTTGCTGGTCGCCTGCCGGAGGTGATCCATGCGTAAGCCTATCCCATTAGATTTAGCGCTCTATCGCACCGGTTTAGCCTGTTCGCTTTATGAAACCATTTTGGATAAAGCGAGTGATGAATGTTCGAAGCAACTACTCGACCTTATATGTATAGCTTGTGACATCAATAGTGAGGTTAATCATTCACTCAGCGCTGTTCTGGAGGCTAATCATGGATAAGTTAACCCCATGCGAAGTATCCGATGTGTTGTTTAGCCTCTCTCGTATGCTGGAAGTTGCTCAATTATTGATAGGCGAACCAGAAGGTGAAGATATTGGTTATGAACTTCTTGAATTTGCACAACAACATGCAGCAAAAGCGGCGAAAAATATCAAGGGGGTGAACTATGCGTGAACTGCGGCCTAAAGAACCCGTACCTCTGGATATTGCCACGCATAAAGCAGGTCAATTAAATGCGCTCTTGCTGCTGATGTTTGAATCCGATGTTGATTTAGATATTACTGACGAAAAGGAGTTAATCGGGTTAGCACTGGATCTCGCCGGGCCTGTGGCGGTTCATTTGCTCGAACGGGAGGCTGTACAAAAATGACATTCGTTAATGACGTTCGCAGCAAAGCCAAAGGCCACTGGGAAGCTATTTTACAACGTCTGGATATTCCAACCAATCGTAGCGAGGGTGAGTGTCCAAGCTGTGGCGGTAAAACCCGCTATCGATTTGATGATCGGGAGGGGCGCGGAACCTACTATTGCTCACACTGTGGCGCGGGTACCGGGTTGGATTTAGTGATGAAGGTTAACCAGTGTGACGCCCGTTCAGCGGCAGAAATGGTCGCGGGTGTAATGGCGCTGCCCTTGCCAGAGCCGAAGCCAGCCAGAGAGAAGCCTCAACCCAACATCGCTATAGCTGACAAGGTGGCGGTGCTGGTGGCTAAAACAGTATCGGGTGAATCTCAGTACCTACACAATAAGGGCCTTCCAAGCCCCTCCAATGCCTTACTCAGTGACGGCTCTCTGTTGCTGATACTGCAAGCAATGGACGGCACCACCACCGGCGCACAGGTGATTAACCCTGACGGCTCGAAACGGTTATTAGCGGGTACCGCGAAAAAAGGTTCATTTATTCCGGTAAGGCTCCAGTCACCAACAGAGGACGAACAGCCTGTAACGGTGCTGATCGCCGAGGGTTACGCAACCGGCGTTACCGTTTCGTTACTGGATGATGGGGTGGTACTGGCCGCACTGGACGAAGGCAACCTAATTCACGTCGCGAAGGTCTGCCGTGAACGGTGGCCACTGGCAAAAATCATCATTGCCGCAGATAACGACTGGCACGAATCGGGAGAATGTGACGAAAAAGGTAAACTCAAACTGAATATTGGTGTTATCTCCGCTGAAAAAGCCGCCATTTCCGTTTCTGGCTGGGTAGCCACGCCACCGACTCACCATAAAGCCGACTGGGACGACTACCGCCAACAAAACGGCACAGAGGCCACTACGCGCGCTTTTACTGAATCACTGTATCAACCAAAGGGGGCGAGCATGTCCGTTCAACTCACGGCGATAGAGGGCGGCAAAAAAGGCCAAGAAGAACGTGATCCGCTCGCACCGCATGTTCTCAGCCGAAAAGATGGCATTTTCTGGATCACGCCAAAGGTGGATAAAGACAGTGGCGAAATCATCAACAATGAAAGCTGGTTATGTTCGCCGCTTGAAGTTATCGGCAAGGGTCAGGAAGATCGTGAGCAATATTTGATTTTGTGCTGGAAAGCATCGGGCCAGAAGTTACCTGTCACAAAAGCGATTCGAAAGGCGGATATTGGTGAGCGTGAGGGCTGGCGCATTCTGAAAGGTGGGGGTGTAGATGTCACCACAAAACCGGCTTTACGGGCTACTTTAGGGGACTGGTTACAACGCAGCGCCGATGATGAGATGTGGAGTATAACACCTCGCTCTGGCTGGCATATGGGCGCTTATATCATGCCTGATGGTTCTATCATCGGTGAACCAGAGCAACCTATCATGTTTAACGGTGGAACAGCCGCAGCAGAGGCTTACAGCGTGGCAGGAACGGCGGAAAGCTGGCGCGATAATGTGGCGCGACTGGCAGCCGGTAATCCGTTTCAAATGTTGGCCGTAGGGGTTGCGCTGGCTGCGCCCATGTTGCCACTGGTGGGCGCTGACGGGTTCGGCATCCACCTCTACGCCCAATCTACCGCAGGTAAGACAACAGCCGAAGATTTAGCATCAAGTTTGTATGGTGAGCCAGAGCGCCAGCGCCTTACGTGGTATGGGACGTCTCTGGGTATTGCTAACGAAGCGGAAGCGCATAATCACGGACTCATGGCGCTTGATGAAGTGGATCAGGGCGCGAACCCTCGTCACGTTTACACATCGGCCTACACACTGTTTAACGGCAAGGGTAAGCTGCAAGGTGATAAAGATGGCGGGAACCGGGCGCTGAAATACTGGAAAACGGCCGTTATCAGTACCGGTGAGCGCGATATTGAAACCTACCTTAAAGGGGCAGGTATCAAGGTTAACGCCGGGCAACTGGTGCGGTTGCTCAATATTCCGGTATCTCGACCAACGGAACTTCACGGCCACCCAGATGGCAAGGCCCATGCCGACGCCCTTAAGGACGCATGGCAGCATAACCACGGCACAGCAGGTCGGGCGTGGATTGCTTACCTGTCCGAGCATACACAGGACGCTATAGCCGTCTATGCAATGGCAAAAGCCCGATGGCGGGCACTGATTCCAAGCAGTTACGGTGAGCAGGTACAGCGGGTTATTGATCGCTTTGCCGTTATCGAGGCTTCACTCGTACTGGGCAAGGCTGTTACCGGTTGGAGTGAACAAGGGTGCCGTGATGCGTTACAGCATGTGTTTAACGAATGGGTGGCAGCTTTCGGCACAGGCAACAAAGAGATAGAACAAATTATTGAACAGGCAGAGGCATTTTTGAGTGCCTACGGTATGAGCCGGTTCGCGCCACTGCCCTACGACCCGGAAAGCCTCCCTATTCGTGATTTGGCAGGATACCGGGAAAGCAAAAGTTACGGCGACCCTGTGACGTTCTATGTCCTGCCCGCAACATTCAAGGGTGAAATGGCAAAGGGGTTTGATTCGGCACAGTTTGCAAAAACGCTTCATGAGTCCGGCAGACTAAAGAAACCAGCCAATGTGAATGGTTATCAGACATTCACCCCACGCCTTAAGCACCTTGGCGGAATAAAGCAGCGGACTTACCTGATTGTCCAACTGTCAGATGAAGAATAACTCAATAAGAGAATGAAAATACGTTGTACCAGTTGTACCAGAGAAGGGTTTTTAATTATATACATCTGTTTTATAAGTGGTTTGTAATTAAGTTCTGGTACAAGTCTGGTACAACTCAAGGCCATTTTGGTACAACTAAAGGGGTTTTTGGTACAACCATGCAAGGGTAGTGAAGGTGGGATAGTCAGTTTGCACAGTTGTACCAGACTCATATCGAGTTGTACCAAAATAGGGGGGTAGTTGTACCAGAGAATTTACGTCAATTTGTTAATTAACATTAGGTTATCTGTTTTTGGTACAACTGGTACAACTGGTACAACTACTTTTCGTGTATTTATATAAAACTATCAAAACTTGAGGAGTACTGAGCGTGGATGATGAGTATAAAATCAAAAGTATTACACCTTCGATTGCTGGCTGGTGGCTTGAATGTCAGGACGAGGAAGGTAATACATGGTTCCAGCCTATTGTTGCATGGGCAAATTGTAGAATCCTAAATAATGGTTCGGAGTATGTAACTACTTATATAGATTTTGAGGGGCTATTCCCAATGGTGGATGGTGGTGAGGGTGCCATTGTTCCTTATATCACTGGTGATGCTGGAATCCGATATCTGCCAGATGCTAAATTCAAGCCTAGTAGCGAGCCGAGTTCATCTGCTTATTATCCAGTAAATGAGGAATAAATATGTCATTAAGCAAACTTGAAACCAACAACCTAAAGTCTGATCGTGACGCCATGTGTCAATCAGGCGTCAGGTATGAGGATACTATCGAAGCACTCAAACTTATTGAGTTACGTCGAATGAATTCACACCTTGAATATCTGGCGTCAATAATGGAAAACGCGCCTTGGAATATTAAGGAGTAATAAATAGTTTTGTAAATGTTTTGTTCTCATGCTTACTCGTGTTTACCCCTCGATATTTGAGGGGTTTTCTTTATTATTTTCAGTCATATATTGGTCAGTGACACTCCGACGGGAGCCGTCACTTTAGCCGTTTAGCGCCCACCTTTCCGCACTGGAATTCTGTTAAACGGCTTTACCTTTTAAGTTGGTTTCCCGTCTGTATTCACACTTACGGAAACCACTATGAAAAAATTGTTAGAGTTACGCCAGAAGAAAGCCGAGTTAGCCACTCAAATGCGCTCACTGCTGACCAAGGCCGAAGATGAAAAACGCAGCCTTACCCCCGAAGAAGCCACCCAGTTTGATGAAATCCGTGCTCAGGCAGATGCTCTGGTTACTGATATCATCCGTTATGAATCCCTTGCTGATGAAGAACGCACTCAGGGCGGTAAAGCCAAGCCTGTAGGCGATGGTAAGAAAGTGACCAATGACGAGTTACGCCATTACATCATGACCGGCGAAACCCGTATGTTGTCTACCACCGTGAATGAGAGTGGCGGCTATTCAGTTATCCCTGAGCTGGACAGTGAAATTATGCGCATGTTGGCTGATGAGTCAGAAATGCGCCAAATTTGCACCGTCAAAACCACCAAATCCAACGAGTATAAAAAACTTGTGTCCGTGGGCGGCGCGGCGGTAGGTCGAGGCGTAGAAGGTGAAGCCCGTACCGAAACCGCGACGCCTAAGCTGGAAGAGGTCAGTATCAAGCTGAACCCAATCTATGCTTACCCGAAAACCACGCAGGAAATCCTTGATTTTAGTGATGTGGATATCTTGGGCTGGTTGACCGAAGAAATCAGCGACACCTTTATTGAGACCGAAGAAACCGACTTAGTTAATGGTGATGGTACCAAAAAGGCTAAAGGCTTCCTGTCTTACCCTCGTGCTGCAACCGGTGACCGTACTCGCCCATTCGGAACGCTGGAAAAAATGGTTGCTGCCGGTGATGCGCCTACCGCTGATGAATTAATTGATTTGGTCTTCAAGCTGCGCCGCCGCTACCGCAAAAATGCTGTTTGGGTGATGAACTCCAACAGTGCCGCCATGTTGCAAAAGCTGAAAAACGGTAATGGTGATTATATCTGGCGTGACCGTCTGCAAGCTGGCGATCCGGATATGTTGCTGGGCCATCCAGTGCGCTATTTGGAAAATATGCCCGATGCTGAACCGGGTAAGCCGGTTATTGCTGTAGGTGACTTCAAGCGCGGCTATTTCATCGTCGATCATGAAACAGGCACCCGCACCCGTCCTGACAATATCACCGAACCGGGCTTCTATAAGGTTCACACTGATAAGTATCTGGGCGGTGGGTTGGTGGACTCCAACGCGATCAAGGTTCTGGAAATCAAGGCCGCGGCCAAGTAATCCAGTCGGGGGCTACGGCCCCTTTCTTGTCAGGGAGTTTACCAATGAAAGACACCGATTTTGAGATCCGCACCGCCAGCTTATCCACTAGCGATAAAAAGTTAGTGGGCTATGCCGTGAAATGGAATAGCCGCTCAGAGGTGCTGTGGGATGAGTTTGTCGAGCAGTTCGCGCCCAATGCCTTTAAAGCCAGTCTTGCCGCCGGTACCGATGTTCGCGCTTTGTTTGAGCATGACTATACCGCGCTGTTAGGTCGCACCCAGTCAAATACCCTAGTGTTAAGTGAAGACGCTACCGGTCTGCGTTTTGAGCTAACCCCACCCGATACCCAGTTAGGCCGTGATGTGCTGACCATGGTTGAGCGTGGCGATATATCAGGGATGAGCTTTGGATTTAGGGCATTAAAAGACCAGTGGGACAGTACCAAACAGCCCTATGTCCGTACTGTGTTGGCGGCTGAACTACGGGAAATCACCGTGACCAGCTTACCGGCCTACCGTGAAACGGATGTTCAGATTGCCAAGCGCTCACTGTTAGCTCAACACCCGGAGCTGGTGGATCTGTCTCTGCGTTCCCATTGGGCTTATCTGGCGGGGTTGTGATATGTGGCCGTTCAAACGCAAGACCGAAAGCCGTTCAATGACCATTGATGAGTTTATGGCGCTGGCTGGCATCCCCAATACGGGGGCCGGTGAACATGTGTCTGCTGCTACTGCTGAATCTCTGCCGGCTGTTATGAATGCTGTGACCGTTATCAGTGAAGCCGTGGCCTCGATGCCGTGTTACCTGTACCGGGTTCAGAATGAGAAAAGAGAATGGTTATCGGAGCATCCAGTTGATTACTTGCTGAATGAATACCCGAATGACTGCCAGACCCCTTACCAGTTCAAGCGCACGATGATGCGTCATTGTCTGCTCAATGGTAACGCTTATGCAGTTATCGAATGGGGCAAGGATGGTAAACCGCAATCACTGCATTCTTACCCACCTCGCGCCGTGGTACCCAAACGCCTGAGCAATCACCGATTCGCCTACACCATTACACACCCGGACGGCACGGTAAAAACGTACCTTCAGGAAGAAATCTTGCACCTGCGACATGCTACTGAAGATGGTTTCCTTGGGCGTTCGCCGATCACTGTCTGTCGTGAAACAGTTGGGCTTGGACTGGCTCAACAACGTCATGGCTCGTCGGTGATGAATAACGGCCTGATGGCGTCCGGCGTATTGACAACCGGTGACTGGTTAGACGGGCCAAAAGGCGCTAAGGCACTGGAAGCATTGGAGCGTTACAAAGGCGCACGCAATGCCGGTAAAACGCCGATTATCGAAGGCGGCATGAAGTACGAGCAGTTAGGCATGAGCAATCAGGATGCTGAGTGGTTGGCCTCTCGTCGCTTCACCATTGAAGACATCGCCCGGATATTCAATATCAGCCCGATATTCCTGCAAGAGTACTCCAACAGCACCTACAGCAATTTCAGCGAGGCGAGTCGCGCTTTTCTGTCTCAGACCTTGCGCCCCTGGCTAACAAATTTTGAGCAACAGGTTAAAGCCTCTCTTCTGGTGGCCAGTCACCCGGTTCAGGTTCGCTATCAGGTGGAGTTTGACACTGCCGACTTGCTACGGGCCAATCCTCAAGAACGTTTCCGCAGTTACGAAACCGCCATTAAATCAGGCGTGATGTCTCCGAATGAAGCGCGTGAGCGTGAGGGGATGCCAGCGTATGCCGGTGGTGAGGAATTCAGTCAGGCATGGAAACAGACAGTACAGGTGAAATCCGACGATGCTAAGGACGACCTATGAGAGCTGGCGGCTTACGACACAAAGTGACGATACAGACGTTTACCACGACTCAGCTACCGTCCGGCCAGCCATTAAAGCAATGGAACGATGTCGCTACAGTCTGGGCCGAAGTGAAGGCAATTAGTGGCCGTGAGCTGATTGCCTCTGGTGCGGAAATGTCAGAAATCACTATTCGGATCTGGATGCGTTACCGGGCTGGCGTGAGTTCAGCGAACCGCATTCGCTTTACCGTCAGGGGTGGCAAGCCCATGAATTATGACATTACCGCAGTGATACCCGATGAGAAAGCCACCCGGTTAGAGCTGCTGTGTAAGGGAGGTGTGAGCCAATGATAACGCTGGATGAGGCAAAGCTACATTGTCGTGTTGATGGTGATTATGAAGATTCACTTATTCAGATTTATATCGATGCCGCGCTGGAGGTCTGTCAGCAGCATATCGGTAAACGGTTTGATGCCGGTCTGGAGTTCAATCCTGCTATTCGTGTGGGGTGCCTGATGTATGTATCTCAATTGTATGACGGCCGGACGATGGTCAGTGAGGTTGAGGCTAAAGAGGTGCCACTGACCATTTCTGCATTGTGGAGTACTTATCGCGATCCGGGGGTGTACTGATGCCAGTCCATCCATTGAAACGTTGTAGTTATCCCGGATGCCGCATACGTGTGAAAGCTGGCCGTTGTGTTGAGCATAAACGTGAAGCCAGAGTGCAACAGGATTCGCAACGTGGTTCTCGTCGTGAACGTGGCTATACGCCCAGATGGGATAAGTACCGCCTGATGTATCTCAAGGCTCACCCGCTTTGTGTCCGCTGTGAGAAGCAAGGCATCTATACCCCCGCCAAGATAGTAGATCACATTATCCCGATTGATGGTGGTGAAGATGTTTTGTTCTGGCCGGAGAGTAATCATCAAGGTTTGTGTGTCAGTTGCCACAGTCGTAAGACCACTACGCAAGACCCTGTGACAAAGCAGCAGCGCAAAGCGGGTAAGTTCCATGAGCAAGAGGAGGCCGCCAAGCACCGCAATGATTGGATACATGAGTACAACAAAAATGCGTGAAGAAGAGATGCAGCGATTAATCAACGAGTTACAGCGTAGTCGCGAGGGTTTTATACAGAGCCATAGCAAGGCGTCTAAGCAAGCCACAGGCAAGCGTATGACGAAGCGTGACCGTGAGTTAATGGATGCGTTCCGAAACCGGTGACGAGGCGCAGGGCAAGGGGTGGGGGAGGTTTGAGGACAAAGCCCAAGACCGCTGGCACCACCCGCCTCCTCAAATTTTTACGCGCGGCACTTTTTTTCGTAGCAGTAAAGGCACAGGAAACAGCAATTTATGGCTAGACCACCCAAAGCCCCCACTTATTTAGATGAGATTGCTACCCGCAGAGTGGAAGGCAAGGGCAAAGCAGTTGACTGGAGCGCGGCGATCTGATTGATGCGGACTGGCGTAACCTTGAATTGTATTGCCTCAACTACTCGATGTACCGCAGAGCCGTGGCAGACCTTGCGGCGCGGGGTTTCTCGGTTGAAGGTTCTCGCGGTGCGACCACCACGAACCCTGCGTTGAAAGCCAAGTCTGACGCTGAGAAAATTATGATAAAAATGTCCTCGCTTATGGGCTTTGATCCAGTATCTCGCCGCCGTAATCCGGTGGAAGTTGATGAGGCAGACGCCCTTGACAGCCTATAACCGGTACGCGCTGGAGGTACAAAGCGGCAAAATCCCGGCCTGTATGCGGCTAAAACAGGCCGTTGAGCGGTACTTTAATGACCTGAATAACCCGCTTTATACGTTCGATGGGGCCACTGTAGAGCGCTTTATTGCCTTCTCTCACCTCTGCCCTCACGTAAAAGGCCCTCTACGGGGTCAGCCTATCGTGCTGGAGCCGTGGCAACAGTTTGCCTTTGCCTGTTTGTTGGGGTTCAAGGTGGCAGCTACAGGCCGCAGAAAGTACCGCAGTGCTTACATTCAGGTACCTCGCAAGAATGCCAAGTCAACGGTAGCGGCTATTCTGGCTAACTGGTTTCTGGTGATGGAGCCGGGCCAGCAAGATATCTATACCGCCGCCGTGAGTCGTGATCAGGCCCGTATCGTATTTGATGATGCCCGTCAGATGAGCCTTATCTCAAAGCCCTTGAGAAAGCGTCTCACTATTCAGCAGCACAAACTGATTTATGCCAAAACCAACAGCCTGTTAAAGCCACTGGCCTCCAAAGCCTCGACCATTGAAGGGACGAACCCCAGTCTGGCGGTGGTGGATGAGTACCATCTTCACCCGGATAACGCCGTTTATTCGGCGCTTGAGTTGGGAATGGGTGCCCGGCCAGAAGGGATACTCTTTGCTATCACCACAGCGGGTAGCAACGTGGTTTCAGCCTGTAAGCAACATTATGACTATTGCTGCCAGATATTGGCCAGTGAAGAACAAAACGAATCGTTGTTTGCCTTGATCTACGAGCTGGACGACGAAAGCGAAGTTGAGCAGCCCGAACAATGGATTAAAGCGAACCCTAATCTGGGTGTTTCTGTTGATGTTACGGCACTGACTGACACCATCAATAAGGCGCGGGGCATTCCCTCTCAATGGGTTGAGATGCTGACCAAGCGCTTTAATATCTGGTGTCAGGGCGAAACGCCGTGGATGGGAGCTGGTGCATGGGACGCCTGTATAGCCGATTACAGCGAGGATGATTTAACCGGTCTGGAGTGTTACGCCGGGTTAGACCTGTCATCAACCAGCGATATTACCAGTGTGTGCTACTCGTTCCCGGTTGAGAACCGTGTATTGCTACTTACCCGCCACTATATCCCCGAAGCCCAGTTGAATAATGCCGCCAATAAGAACCGGGCCATATATCGGCAATGGGTTAAAAGTGGCTGGATACGCACCACACCGGGCGACTGTATCGATTATGACCGCATCCGTGATGATGTACTGGCAGATAGCCAGCGGTTCAGTATCAAGTTGGTAGGGTTCGATACGTGGAACGCCACCCATCTTAGAACACAGCTACAAGGGGCCGGTCTGGATGTAGAGCCGTTCCCGCAGACCTACATGAAATTTAGCCCGGTAGCCAAGTCTGCCGAGGTATTCGTTAACCGCAAGGTAATTCAGCACAACGGCGATCCGGTCTTGGCTTGGGCGATGAGCAACGTTGTGATGGAAACCGACGCCAACGCCAACATCAAGCCGAACAAGAAGAAAGCCGCCAACAAGATAGACCCGGCTATTGCCTTCCTGATGAGCTTTGGCACTTACCAGATTGAACATGAAGACTTTGCGTACACCTTGAGCGAAAAACAGCAACAGCGGCTTAAAGCCTTTGACGGTATTTAATTGGAGATTGGTTATGAAAAGACAAATTGTGTTAGGTGGTGTTTTAGGTAAGAAATTCGGACGGGAATATAACTGGGATGTATCAAGCCCAGCAGAGGCAATACAAGCCTTAAGATTACAAATTAAAGGTTTTAAGCAATTCCTATTAGACAGTGAATCAAGAGGGCTTACATTTGCTGTTTTTAATGGAAAACGGAATATTGGTGAGAATGAGCTAGATCTTGATGGTAAGGCTCCGATTCGGATTATCCCTGTGATTATTGGCAGTAAAAAAGCGGGAATATTTCAAACCATTCTCGGAGCTGTTTTGGTTGCTGTTGGGGCGATACTTTGGGCTACCCCTATGGGCGTTCCGTTGGTCATGTCTGGTGCGTCAATGATGCTCGGCGGGGTGGTGCAAATGTTATCACCGCAACAGGGCGGACTTGCGTCAAGGCAATCAGCAGAGAATACCCCAAGCTATGCATTTGGTGGGCCTGTGAATACAGTTGCACAGGGAAACCCTATTCCGATTGGTTACGGTGAGCGAATTATCGGCGGTGCCATTATTTCAGCCGGTATCTATACCGAAGATCAGATGTAAGTTGTGAGCACTGAACCTATAGCGACCGTGACGGGGCATATAACCAAAGCCCCTAAGCGGGTACAGAGCAGCACAGGGAAGGTGATGGCTGTAGCGACAATTCTTGCATCGAGCGATAAACGCAGTGATTACCCGTTGCGGGTTATTGCCTTTGATATGTTGGCGCTGGAGTTAATGCTTTGCCCGTTGGGCCAGAAGATTACCGTTAGTGGCAGGTCTGCATACTGGAATGGGTATCAGGTTACAGCCAGTCACATTAGCTACTGAGAAGTAGATTGCTCTATACTCCCTCCATTCGTTCTCATGTTTTCGCCGTTGTGCGGCAATCCGTGGGGTAATCGGTGGGGTAACAAATGGTATAAATCATGTTGAACCCAATAATAATTAATTAAATATCAAGTGGTTAAAATAAAATGCTCAGTTATCGCCATTATTTTGACATGGTGTTTTTGTGCTGTCGCGTGTTTTCACAAAAAACATTAAAATCAAATGGTTAACTAAAAAACTAACTGTATATTGTTCCAGTGCTTTTTGACGTTTGCGCATTTATGCGGCAAACTGTGGGGTAATCGGTGGGGTAACAGAAAAAGAGACCGCAACCCAATTATGGCAACCTCAATTAATCGCCTAACAGATAGAAAATTGCGCTCAATGTTTGGCGTTCGCACAGACAAAATAATCAAGTTGTCAGATGGTGCAGGGTTAATGGTGCGCGTCACAAAAGCGGGTGCGGTTACCTGGCTCTATAAATATCGCCTTGGTGGTCGTGAAGCGGAGGCGATTCTAGCGACTTTAGGTAAATATCCAGATCTGACCCTCGCCAAAGCGCGAGAACTGCGTGACCAGTGCCGTAAGTGGCTGGCTGAGGGGCGTGATCCGCAACGTATGCTCAAACTTGATAGAGAGTCCACACTCAAGCCTGTAACCGTCAAGGATGCGTTAGAATATTGGTTAACTGAATATGTTGACGGTAATCTTGTTAACGCCACTCGATATAGAGAAAGATTCGATCTTCATGTTTTTCCATATATTGGCGAAATGGCTATTGCTGATTGCGAAACCCATTATTGGTTAAAATGCCTTGCCCGGATAAAGAAAAAAGCTCCCAGTGTTGCTGGAATGATTTTACAAATGTCTCAACAGGCTTTTAAGTTTTGCCGCATTCGCCGTTATGCTGTTTGCCACGCGCTTGACGGGTTAACCATGCAAGATATTGGCGTAAAAATAAATAAACGGAAGAGAGTATTATCCAATAAAGAGTTAACTGATCTGCTGGTGGCAATAAAAAGTAATTTCTTTTCGCCATATTACCAAAACATGTTTTATCTATTAACGGTTTTTGGGGCGCGTACAGTTGAAGTTAGATTATCTAAATGTAGTGAATGGGACTTAAAAGATAAAATATGGACAGTCCCCGAAGCACACAGCAAGACAAGTGAGAAGATAATCAGGCCAATCCCTGAGAATATCTATCCGCTTATTAAAAGACTGACGGAAGAGAATAAAAAATCAGGTTATTTACTCGGAGAGTTAAAAGAGAATACTGCCGTCAGCTCTACTGGAGGCCGTATTTGTGAGCGACTGGGCCATTCAGAACGATGGCGCTTGCATGACCTGCGCCGCACCTTCTCCACCGGTATGAATGATTTGGGTATTCCTCCCCATATTGTGGAATTGCTGCTCGGTCACTCGCTTGGTGGCGTTATGGCAGTGTACAACCGCAGTCAGTATTTACCTGAGAAACTGGACGCACTGAACAAGTGGATTGAGCGGCTAGATGTGCTGGCCGGTAATCATAAAAACGTTGTTATTTTAAAGGTTGGTGAAAAATGAGCAATGCATATCCAGAAAACACACCGAAATTATTAATAGATTTCTATGAGTCAGACTACGCACTCGACATTAGCACTGGCAGCGGTTCGATTACCACGAGAGATGTTATTGGTTTATTAATATTTGATGATAGTGTTAGGCATATATCTAACGCATTGGTAAAACGATTTTTAAAATATGAAAATACAGATATTAAGTTATTAACTTTTTCAATTATGGTGTCGGAAGCCTCAAAAGGCCCTAATGGATGGGAGTCCTTAACGCCAACAGAGCAGAAAGAAAAAATAAGTAGAATAAGAAAATTGGCTACTGAATTAAGTAGTGAAGTAAATGGCACTCCTTTTGATAAGGCGATAAGTACATTTATTGATGATAAACTACTTGATAATCATTATCATAATGGTCTTAAGTATTTAACCAGAAAATACTTAGACAGTTCTAAATCAGAAAACAAAGATCTAGATGTTGAGCATGCTTTTTTTTCATTGGTTGGATATTCGCAAGCTAAATTACCTTCACTTTTAGAGTCATTTGCGAATAAAGATATGATTCCTGATATTAATCCTATTCTTAAAAGAAAAACCAATCCAAGGAGATTATTTTTTATTAGAAGTCTGTCTAGATATTTTAAAAAACAATTTGGCACCAATTTGTATAATATAACAGCAGTCATTAGCAGCGCTGTACTTAAAGAAGCTGTAACTATTGATGATGTTAGATCCGCAATGAAATGATGTTTTGAGCGTTGGTTATCACTCCACATTGGTAAATAAGACATATAAAAATGCACCTTATATCCAATGTGGATATTTTCATCAAAGAACATGCGTTAAGCACAGCGTGCTTTATTTGGATAGAATCACAATGCAATAATCATGATATTTAGAAATATTAATAATTTATTTAAAACCAATTATATAATCCTTTCCGATTA